>JAHEYM010000098.1 GCA_023251595.1 Bacteroidota bacterium | reverse complement strand
AAATTAAATCATTATTAGAGTAAGGTTTCATAAGAATATTAAACCAATCACTTATAATTAATAGAATAAATAAATACGCGCTAAAATGTTAAAAAATAAACCATTCAACTCTTCAACTTTTCAACCCTTCAACTGAATTATTCAAAATCATAATAACTAAAAATAACAAAAACATGGAATTCAGAATCGAAAAGGACACAATGGGTCCGGTGAACGTTCCGGCTGACAAGTACTGGGGCGCACAAACAGAAAGATCGCGTAACAACTTCAAAATCGGGGGACACCTCATACCAATTGAAGTTATCAGGGCTTTTGCAATTCTCAAAAAGGCTGCTGCAATTACAAACAAAGAATTGGAAGTATTATCGGCCGAAAAATGTGAGCATATATCTAAAGTCTGTGATGAAATTCTTGCAGGGAAATTAGATGATCAGTTTCCGCTCGTAGTATGGCAGACCGGCTCGGGAACTCAATCTAATATGAATGTGAACGAAGTCGTTGCCAACCGCGCACATGTTGCAAATGGTGGAGCACTCACGGACGCTAAAAAAATTCTGCATCCGAACGATGATGTAAATAAATCACAGTCATCAAACGATACTTTTCCAACAGCAATGAATATCGCTGCATATACGATTCTTGCAAATCATACAATTCCGAATGTTGAATTATTACGCGATACGCTTATTGCAAAAGCAGATCAATTCGCTAATATTATAAAAGTTGGAAGAACCCATTTAATGGATGCCACGCCGCTAACGTTAGGACAGGAATTTTCGGGTTACGCGTCACAACTCACACATGGAGTTCACGCGCTGAATAATACGCTGGCACATCTCGCTGAGCTTGCGCTGGGAGGAACCGCAGTTGGCACAGGAATTAATACACCAAAAGGTTATTCGACATTAGTGGCTCAAAGAATTTCCGATTTAACCGGGTTTCCTTTTCGTAGTGCGGAAAATAAATTCGAAGCAATGGCTGCACACGATGCAATTGTCGAATCATCGGGTGCATTAAAAATGATTGCAGCAAGTCTGAATAAAATTGCAAACGATATTCGTCTCATGTCATCAGGACCAAGATGCGGTTTTGCTGAAATATTTATTCCTGAAAATGAACCCGGTTCTTCCATCATGCCGGGAAAAGTAAATCCGACTCAATCGGAAGCAATGACAATGGTTTGCGCGCAGGTTATCGGAAATGATACTGCCATAACAATTGGTGGGATGAACGGACATTTCGAATTAAATGTATATAAGCCGGTGATGATATATAATTTCATCATGTCGGCGAATTTGTTGGGCGATGCTTGTAAATCATTCAACGATCATTGCGCTTCCGGTATCGAAGCGAATGAAAAAACAATTGCGAAATATATCGAACATTCGTTGATGCTGGTAACAGCTCTGAATCCTCATATCGGTTACGATAATGCCGCGAAAATTGCGAAAAAAGCGCAAAAAGAAGATATTACGCTTCGTCAGGCAGCACTGGGTTTAGGTCTTCTCACCGACGAACAATTCTCGAGTTGGGTGAGACCTGCAGATATGATAGGCAAAGAATAGTGGTTAGGTGTTTGTGGTTAGGTGTTAGTGGTTAGTGATTAGTGGTTAGGGTGTAGTGATTATAATTGTTACCCTTTTAAGTCACCGCTCACAATGTTATGCTGCATGTAATTCAAATTAGTACAAATTATATGTTATATTATATGCAAAAATCTGTGCGCAGGAAAATGCGGTACTCATAATAAAGTTAGAAATGATATCTGCGAAATCTGCGCGCGAAGAAGTTGTGCTAATTATAAAGTTAGAAATGATATCTGCGAAATCTGGTGCGCAATAAATGCGGCTCTCTTAATAAAGTTAGAAATCAAATCTGTGAAATCAGCGCGCAGTAAATACGATGTCAATACAACTGATAATTTTACTCAGAAAGGAAATCTCTTTTGTTACCATTGACCCTCACGGATGGCAGAGTCGAAAATAAAAAACAGTGTAATAATTGCACTTCTCGGAATTGCTGTTTTCATTTGTTTCAGCCGAACATGGGAAAACAGTTTTTTGAAATGGGATGACACAAAATATATTCTGGAGAATCCCTCTACCAAAGGGTTTTCGTCAACGAACATTAAAACAATCCTCACCACGCCTTATCAGGGAAATTATATTCCTGTCACTTTTCTTGCATTTAATATTGAACGGTCTGCTTTTGGCGATTCTCCCAAAGTATTTATCACTATAAATATTCTCCTGCATTTTGCAAACTGTATCCTGGTTTTCTTTCTCGTAATATTGCTGTCGAGAAATAAAATTACAGCATTTCTCTGTGCGCTACTCTTTGCTATTCATCCGCTCCATGTCGAATCTGTTGCCTGGATGGCTGAACAAAAAGATGTCCTTTACGCATTTTTCTTTTTTCTATCGCTTATCTGTTATATTAAATATGCAAATTCAAAAAAATGGAAATGGTACGTATTTTCCTTGCTACTTATGTTGTTATCTGCGGGTTCAAAAACGATGGGGATTGTTCTTCCGGGAATATTCATTGCTTATGATTTTTTTATCGGGAGAAAATGGTTTCAACCAAAAATTTTATTAGAAAAAATTCCATTCCTGCTTGTCGGGATTGTATTTGTTTGGGCTGAAATGCACGCGGTTCGTAATCATGCGGAAAACCTCCACTCATTTAATCTTTCTTTGATTGAAAGAGCCACTGTGGCTTGTTATGCTGTTATTCGTTATGTATTTTTGTTGATTGCTCCTGTTCATCTTTCAGCCTATTATCCGTATCCGATGTCTCCCGGAGATCCTTTTCCTGTTTGGATTTGGTTTTTTGTTCCATTGCTACTCGGTATAACATTTCTGATTTATTATTTCCGCAAAAATAAAAGTCTGGTTTTCTCCTCTCTGTTTTTTATTTTGAACTTGTCATTGGTTTTGCAAATTTTTCCCGTGGGAGATTCAATGATGGCTGACCGGTTTGTCTATGTTGCTTCAGTAGGTTTTTTTCTTCTTACTGCGGTTTTTCTTCAAAAACTTTTTCAACACAAAAAATTTAAAACAATTTTAATTACAACTACCGGTGTTTATTTCTTATTTCTTGGAACCACTACTTTCCTTCGTTGTGAAATCTGGAAAAATGACGAAACACTTTGGTCAGATGTAATTTCAAAATACGATCATGTTCCTTTGGCATTTATTAATCATGGAAATATATTATTTGAGAAAGGAAATACGAACGATGCGATCAGCGATTATACAAAGGCAATCGGGTGTGGATATGACACGAAAGATGCATTCTTCAATCGGGGCATTGTATATATGAAGAAAAAGGATTTTCAAAAAGCAGAATCAGATTTTACCGAGGTGCTCAAATTAAATCCGAAAGATCCCGATGCGTTATATGATCGCGTTGTAAGTTATATCAATCTCGATAAAAGAAAAGAAGCTCTCACCGATTTGGATTTGTATATTTCAATCAACCCAAACAACGCAGATGTTTTCGGTAAACGTGGCGTAATGCGTTTTACAACGGGAGATACCACCGGCGCCTGTCAGGATTGGAAAAAAGCGCTTTCACTCGGCTCAAGTGCTGCAAAGGATGCACTGGAGCTTTACTGTAAATAAAAAAATTGAAGGGTTGAAGGGTTGAAGGGTTGAAGGAAGGCAATGGTTATTAGTTGATGTTTGAATTCAATTTATTGAATTTCAAACATAACTCATAACTCATAACTCATAACTCATAACTCATAACTCATAGCCAAAATTCCCCACACCATCTCCGCCTCAAATCCCCGTGAAATGGCGTATTGTGCGGCTTTGTGTTTTTTTACGGGTAATTTTAATCCCTTGAAACTTTCGATTTTATCCTCAAGAATTTTCTCCAATGTTTTGCGATAATCTTTTGAATCAATCGCACTTAATGCGGCTTTAATATTATAGGGAGAAACTTTTTTCTGTCGGAGCGATAATTCAATTTTAATTTTCCCCCATTTCTTAATTCTGAATTTTCCGCCGGCATATAAAATTGCAAAACGACTTTCATTTATATATCCTTCAGAAATTAATTGAGAAATAATCTGATCGCAGGATGAATTCGATAAACCCGCTCTTTTCAGTTTTTGAAAAACTTCCTCATGACCGCGCTCCTGATAAGCGCAGTAAGATCTTGTTTTCTGGATAAGTTTTTCGATATCTTCCGGACTACTCGCCGGTTTTGGATCTGCCCGCATGAAAAAATCAGGTTTTGATTTCTTCGCCGGCTTCATTATAAAAATGATATTCCATTACATGCAATGATGCAACAGCAGAAATCTTAATCCATTTTTTATATTTGAAATACCATTTCCACTGAAGTGAACTGAAAAACCACCCCTTTGTCAGATAAGCATATATATATGGATGAACTGCAAGTTTCACATATTTTTCTCCTTGTTCTGTAAGGAGATAATTGAGATTACTTACCATATCATCCACAAAAAGAATACTCGCTTTGATCTCACCGGTGCCATCGCAAGCGGGACATTTTTCAACGGTAACAATATTCGTCTCGGGTCTTACGCGTTGTCGCGTAATTTGTACCAAACCGAATTTACTCGGTGGAAGAATATTATGTTTTGCTTTATCCAGCTTCATCTCGTCCTTCATCTTCTCGAACAATTGTTTCCGGAAGAGGGGAGAGTCCATATCAATAAAATCGATGACGATAATTCCACCGATATCGCGAAGACGGAGTTGTCTTGCAATTTCTTTTGCCGCCTCCATATTCACCGCGAAAGAATTTTCATCCTGATTCGCATCGGCACGAGAACGCAATCCACTATTCACATCGACCACATGAAGCGCTTCGGTATGTTCAATCACCAAATAAGCACCGCCCGGCATCGAAACTGTTTTTCCGAATGCCGATTTTATCTGTTTATCGACTCCAAAAGCCTCGAAAATCGGAACTTTTGTCTTGTGAAGCTTCACAATTCCCTCGTGTTCGGGGGCAATATTGCGGATATACGTCTTAATTTCTTCAAAAACCTGCACATCATCCACAACAATATTCTGAAAATTCGGGGTGAGCATGTCCCGAAGTATCGTAGATGTCCTGTTTAATTCGCCTAAAACTTTTTGAGGAGGTTTCGCTGTTGCAAGTTGTTCGGAAAGAACCTTCCATTTCGACAACATATCCTGAAGATCGTGATCGAGATCGGCAACTTTTTTTCCAAGCGCGGCAGTCCTTATGATGAGTCCGAAATTCTTTGGTTTGATACTTTGAAGCAGTCTTTTCAGACGATTTCTCTCTTCGGCACTTTTAATTTTCTGCGAAACATTGATCGTATCTGAAAACGGAACGAGCACCATATACCGTCCGGCAAGCGAAATTTCAGAACTGATTCTTGGTCCTTTAGTCGAAATTGGTTCTTTCGCAACCTGAACAATCATCCACTGATTCGGCGTCAGGATGTCGGCAATTTTTCCACTCTTTTCGATATCTTTTTCAAGATCGAAATTTTTCAGAAAAGTCTCAGGAGCTTTTCCCGAAGTAACCATTCTGGTATATTTCAGCAGCGATTGTACCTGCGGACCGAGATCAAGATAATGCAGAAAAGCATCTTTTTCATACCCGATATTTACAAAAGCAGCATTCAACCCGGGTATCAGACGTCTGATTCTACCCAAATAAATATCACCAACCGCGAAGTTGTTGTCTTTTTTCTCGCTCTGTAATTCAACAAGCGATTTATCAGCGAGCAGGGCAATATTTACCTCTGTCGGAGATACACTAATAATGAGTTCCTCAGCCACTTATAGGCGATTAGTAATAATGAAGGCCTGACGCAAACGGTTGGTAGGAATAGCAAAAGCTGCATTTTTCATGCAATGCCGGTTCGGAAAGTTACCGGTATTAAATGCAAAACCTGATCATGCACTGATCCGTCTGAATTGTAAGGCGTAAGGTTCTCGAACCAAAACTGTTGAAACGCTTAAAAATCAAAACATGTCAACGGCAAACGACCTTTTCAGACGATGCTAATCACTATTTCTTCTTGTGCCTGTTTTTTCTCAAACGTTTTTTACGTTTGTGAGTGGCCATTTTATGTCTTTTTCTTTTTTTACCGCTTGGCATTGCCGGTTATTTTTGAATATGAATGAATATGTTTGAATTCTGTCGAGGGTACTTACTGAATTGGATCTTTTCTTCTTTTTACTTCGTCGATATAGCGAATCATCTGGGTTTTCATCAGAGTATCGGTCGTTTGATCTCTGAATTGCCCGTAATAATCGAGCGCTTTCGCCTTGTTTCCGGTGCGAAGATACACATCTCCCAGATAAGTTAGCACAATTATGTTTTTCGGATTGATTTTCAGCACGGTATCGAGACGGGCAATCGCTTTATCAAACTGCCCCGATTTGATATCGAGAAGAGCCAGATTTGTCTGAGCAACTTCGTGCTTCGGATCCTCAAGCACTACTTGCCGTAGCATTTGAATGCCCTCCATCGGATTCGTGAGGCTTTCAGACAGACAAACGCCGAGATCGGTTCTTGCATTCAGATTCTTCGGATTTATTTCTACTACTTTCCGGTAACACTCGGTCGCTTTTCCAACCAAAAACGCCCTTGCCAAACCGTCACGAGCCGATTTGAAGGAGTCAAAATAGCGATAGGCGGCATTCAGCCACTGTTTTTCAGAAGATCCTTTTTTCGCGATCTGTTCGAAATAGTAGGCAGCGACATCAACCGTATTATTTTCATCCCAAAATACGGCTAACGAATCGTTCTGACCGTTCTCAGTAGAAATTCCTTCAATAACTTTTAGTCGATCCAGTGCTTGCGGTGTCAATCTCAATCTCACCTCCGAAAATCGGGCGTTTAAGTCGTACACGGTTCTGACTTCTTCTCCATTGTTTTCTTTAGCTGTAGCAGGACCGCGCTGTTGCGCCTGTTTCAGCCCCGGACCGAAATCATGAGGAAGAAAATAAAGAATTCCAGAGAGAATGATGGCTCCGGCAACTGCAGTTATCTGGCCACCGGTGAAGGATTGCATTTAGTTGAGATCTATTTTTTCTTAAGATTTTTTACTTTGTCCAGAAAAGTTTTCGCAGGTTTAAACGCAGGAATGTTATGCGCAGGAATAATCACCAACACATTTTTGGAAATATTTCTGCCGGTTTTCTTAGCCCTTTTCTTCACAATGAAACTGCCAAAGCCTCGTAAATAAACGTTATCACCATTGATCACAGCTTCCTTAATCAATCTCATCATTGCTTCAACGGTTTCCTGAACGGCATTTTTTTCAACGCCTGTTTTTGCAGCAATTTCTTTAATCAGTTCAGCTTTTGTCATGTTAATAGGGAGTTTTTAAGTTATAAGCTTTAATTTCAGCCTGCAAATTTACGTCTTTGTGATACAAACTTAAAGAAATTTGTTATTTAAAAAGAAATTTATGTACTTTTTTTTGTTGAAATTCGCCGTAATACCGTATTTTAATGGTAAAATTATGAATTGGTGATGGGGTTTTTCACGGAGGAAATTATTCGATGGTACGAAATTAATAAGCGTTCCATGCCATGGCGGGAGACGAAAGATCCTTATCTGGTGTGGATCTCAGAGATTATGTTACAACAAACCCGTGTAAATCAGGCACTTCCTTTTTTCAACAGATTCATCGCGGAGTTCCCTGATGTTTTTTCTCTTTCTAAAGCGAAGGAAGACAGGGTTTTACGACTCTGGCAGGGACTTGGCTATTACTCCCGTGCCCGCAATCTTCATTTTACTGCTAAACATTTGGTTCGTTCTTTTGGGGGAAGTTTGCCTGAAAATTATCAGGAGATCATTGCTCTGAAAGGGATTGGCGATTATACGGCATCCGCGATACTCTCTATTTCTTTTAACAAACCACATCCGGTTATCGATGGAAATGTTGAAAGAGTGCTCAGCCGTTACGGCGGAATTTCCGATCCGGTGAACAGTCCTGAGGGTAAGAAAAAAATTCGTCTGTTGGCAGAGAAATTTCTTGATCGGCTTGATCCCGGCACTTATAATCAGGCAATTATGGAGTTTGGTTCTCTTCAGTGTGTCCCTTCCTCACCCGATTGTAGAATTTGTCCGTTGAATGAAAGTTGTTTCGCATTTCGAAAGGAAAAAGTCGATCTTTTACCCGTAAAACTAAGGAAGGTACCGGTCAAAACACGTTATCTAGATTTCTTTTTCATCTCCGATAGTAAGAAGGTCATGATTGAAAAGAGGGTGAAAAATGATATCTGGAAAAATCTTTATCAACTCCCAATGATCGAATCTGCTGCACAATTAAGCATTACAAGATTAAGGAGAGATGCTGCTTTTGTGAAGATGATGGGATCAAGTGACATGAAATTGGAAAAACTTTTCGAGATGTCTCACCCCCTCACTCACCAATTATTACACATCCGTGTATTTAGCACAAACCCAGAATCCCGTAGGGATGCCCTGTTTGTAGATAGGAAATGGGTTAAAATAGATCAATTCGATAAATATGCGTTCCCGAAACCGTTGGAAATATTTTTCAACATGTTGAAGAGGGGGTGATGTCTCAAAATTAAAAATTTGTCTATTGAATTTTCGAAATCAATATCCTACATTTGTCAAACCTGTCAGCGTTTGGCAGGTGTAAAAACTATTTATAATGTCTGGTGTTAACAAAGTGATTTTAGTAGGTCATCTTGGGAAGGATCCCGAGATCAGACACCTAGAAGGCGGAACTGCCATCGCCAAAATTTCGGTAGCCACCTCTGAACCTTACAAAAAAGACGGGGTAAAAGTGGACCACACCGAATGGCACAATGTAATTTTATGGAGGACCTTGGCTGAAAATGCCGAGAAAGTTCTCCGCAAAGGTGCCCTTGTTTATGTTGAAGGAAAGATCAGAAGTCGTTCCTGGGAAGACAAGGACAAAAACAAACGTTGGACAACGGAGATCATTGCCGACAATTTCACCATCCTTGGCTCGCCAAAACGCGATGACAATGGTGTACTCGAAAATGGTTCATCCGAAAACGGTAAAACTGCAGAACCAATCGGCGTTGAACATGCCGAAGAAGTTGAGCAACCAACCGACGGATTGCCATTTTAAACCTTATTGATTGCTCTTTCTTTTGTCCGGTAACCACTACACTCGCCTCTTGTTTTGTATTTTTGAGGCATCTTTCGAAGGTTAAGTTACCGGACAGAAAGAGTAATTCTAAATAAAATCTCCCGAAACCCCATTGGAAATCGCTGAAATAATAATTCTAACCGACTACGGTTTTTTTCCACTATTAGATCAGGCGTTCTCTTTCGACAATCTTACCAAAACTTTATTTATCATATTTATGTTATTTATTTCGGCGCTTATTTCTGCTGCCGAAGTCGGATTCTTTTCTCTGTCGCCCGCAGACATTAATAAAATAAAACTTTCGCAAAACCGGCAGGACGGATTGATAATTGAATTACTCGATAATCCTAAAAAATTGCTTGCAACGCTTTTAATTGTTATTAATCTTATAAATGTATCGATTATTATAATATCATCTTTCGTCCGTGTTTTCGATTATTCGCATCATCCTGTGATCGGATTTTTTATTCAGGTTGTGGTCGTTACTTTTATCATTGTTCTCTTTGCAGAAGTAATTCCGAAAGTGTATGCGACAAAACATAATATCACGGTAGCACGATTTATGGCATTACCGATTTATCTTTTTACGAAAATATTTTCTCCGATAAGTTATGTAATGATTGCATCGACAGGAATCATCGACCGAAGAGTGCAGAAACGGGCTTATGAAGTAAATATAGACGAATTAACACATGCTATTGATATTACCTCGGACGTGAATACACCCGAACAGGAAAAGAAAATTCTGAAAGGAATTGTAAAACTTTCACATATAGATGTAAAACAAATAATGCGTTCCCGTCTCGATACAATTGGCTTCGATATCACTACACCCTTCGATGTTCTGCTCGAAGCTATCCTCAAAGCCGGCTATTCCCGCATTCCTGTTTTTAAAGATAATTTCGATAATATGCAGGGAATTATTTATGTGAAAGATTTATTGGCTCATCTCGATGCAAAACCCGATTTCAGATGGCAGCAATTAATCCGACCTCCTTTTTTCGTTCCTGAAAGTAAAAAATGTAATGATTTATTAAAGGAATTTCAGCATAAAAAAATTCATCTTGCGATTGTCGTAGATGAATTCGGCGGTTGTTCCGGTATTGTGACACTCGAAGATATTCTGGAAGAAATTGTGGGTGAAATTAATGATGAATTTGATGATGAAGAGCTCATCTACTCGAAATTAGATGAAACGAATTATGTGTTCGAAGGAAAAATTCCTCTGAATGACATTTGCAGAATTACAGGATTAGATCGAAAAGTATTTGAAACTTCGGAAGGCGATACAGGTACCCTCGCGGGACTCATCCTCGAACTCGAAGGAGAAATTCCGGAGAAAAATAAAGTGATAGAATTCAATAGATTCCGTTTCACTATTGAATCAGCCGACAAAAGAAAAATAAAACGTGTAAAACTCACAATCCTCGATCCTACCGAAGAATTATCAGACGAATTCAGTAATTGAAAATATCTGCGAAATTGCGCGACAACAATAATTCTCGAATGAATTTACAAGCAATAAATAAAATCTGCGAAAATCTGCGCGA
>JAHEYM010000097.1 GCA_023251595.1 Bacteroidota bacterium | reverse complement strand
CTATACAAAGCATTCAGTGTGTTTTCCACACCCCTATAACTGAAAGTCAGATTCGCATATAATCTGGATTTGTATGGAAACTGGATCAATAACGGTACATACATGTTTGGAACAGGAAGTTTGACATTCAAGAAGGCGGGAGGCACACAAACGATTAGCGGAACCGGAACAACGTTCAATAATCTCATAGTCTCGAATACGAATCCAATGGTACAAATTGGGATGGATATTTCACTCAATGCGACGGGAACCCTTACCCTGACGGGAGGAGTGCTGGATCTGAACAGTCATAAATTAACCATCAATAATACAGCTACGACCGGAATTTCTTCCACCAACGGATATATTTTGAGCGAAACCAATGCTGCAGTAAATCCAAGCAAGGTGAAATGGGCTACCGGCGGATTAATCGGCACGTACGTTTTTCCATTCGGTGTTGCAGGTTCTAAAATTCCTTTCACTTTTGATAAAACCGCCGGTACGGGTGATGTGACAGTATCAACACGTGCCACAGCGGGTTCAGACAACACTCCCTGGCCGGGAGCAAGCAGTGTGGCGGCAGTGACCAATATGTATGATTATCCGCTAGGTGGCGACGGCTCCATTGGAGCGGTCGTTGACAGATGGTGGGATATTGATGTTGGCGGAGCTGTGATTAATGCGAATCTGACTTTCAGTTATAGGGGTGTGGAAAACACACTGAATGCTTTGTATAGCACCGGAACATTATCAGCTCAGCATTGGGATGGAACCCAATGGAATGTACCTGTTGGTTCAGGAGCGGGAGTGACAACAGGCGTTGGAACTGTTACCGTAGCAAACGAGTCAAGTTTTTCACCATGGACTTTAGTTGCGAATTCTGTTCCTCTACCTATTCAATTACTCACATTTGATGCTGTATATAATGGTCATACGGTCGATCTGGATTGGAAAACGGCAACAGAAATCAATAACGATTTCTTCACGGTTGAAAGAACTAGAAACAATCAGGATTTTGACTTTATCTCTCATGTCTTAGGTGGAGGAAACAGTAATTTAATGAGAAGTTATCACTCCATTGATAATGATCCTCTTATTGGTTTGTCATACTATAGACTGAGTCAAACAGATTTTGACGGGACAACGGTGAGAACAGGTCTTGTACCTGTAATGATTGGAGCGGGAACAATCGACATCATCAATGTATATAACAATTATGATGAGAATTCTATAAATGTGATTCTGAATGACAAAGTAAAAGAAAGTCTCGAAGTGAGTTTGTATGACATTTTAGGAAAACAAATCGCATCACACAATTTAGAAACAAGAGACGGGTTGAATGTTATTTCGTTTGACGCTTCTTCCTTGTCAAAAGGAGTGTACATGGTTTCGGTTGTCGGAGGGAGAAAGACTTATAATAAAAAGATCGTTTATTAATTGTGAAATAAATTAAATCAGAAACGGGGAGCTGCTCATGTCGTTCCCCGTTTTATTTTATATAAATTTATTTATTAAAAATTCTTTTTAAGAGAGCAAGTATTATTAGTATTGTTGCCGTCAAAAACATGATCCATCCAAAAAAATCACCATGACGGGCATAGAACGTTACGGTGTCGTTCGCATTAATGGTTTCTTTTATAACTGCAGGAACCCACCAATTTGTTTTTTGGGAAATATCACCACGCTGATTTATAAAACACGAAATACCTGTATTCGCTGAGCGCGCGATGCTGCGTCTGAATTCGATGGCAAGGAGTGATCCATATATACAGTGTTGCTTATAACCGGGTGAATCGCGCCACCATCCATCGTTTGTCATTATACAGATCAGATCCGCATCATTGGTCATATATCCGCTCATGAAATCTCCATAGATTGATTCGTAGCAAATAGCGGGAGCAATTTTGTTCTTTGTTTTTGCTGAAGAGAAAGGTGTTCTGTTCTCCTGAATTCCGTAGCTGCCCGACATGCCACCGAGTGAAATAGCATATTTTTCGAGGCTTCCGAAAATAGCCGGATAAGGTAATTTTTCGACGCCCGGAACTAATTTGGATTTGTGATAAACAGTAAATTTATTTTGTTCGTCAATTTGGACTGCGGCATTATATATATCATAATAATAACTACTGTCAGTTCCCCATTTCGCAGTTTCTGATGGTTTATGATCAGGGGGAAATTTTTTGAATGAGGAAATTCCTGTGATAATTTTCAGTCTTGGATAATCGGAGCGAAAAGACTGCAGCATCCGCAGACTTCTCGAACTATCAAGCGCATTCTCGCAAATCCCTTCTTGCAAAGCCGTTTCCGGGAATATAAGATAATCAGTCGTGCTGTCAACTTTTTGTGAAGCAAGGTCAAGCATTTTCTGTAATTGCTCGAGGTTATTCCCTGAAAATTTTTCGTTATAAGGATCAATATTCGGCTGAACGACAACTATGTTAACGCCATTCTTTTTTTCTGTGTACGCGTGATAGACAATGATTGAAAAAATAATCGGAATAAAAATTAGAATACCAGAAACTGAACCGAGTTTTATGGATTTTTTATCTTTTGTTCCGACGTTGATACAAGATTTAATTGTGAAGAATAAAAGAATATTAATAGTCCATATCCAGATTGTGCCACCAAGCACACCCGTGTATTCGTACCATTGAACCCAGGAAGTTGTTGCTGCGAAACCGTTACCAAGTGTGAGCCATGGCCATGAAAGCTGCCAGCTCAGGTGAAGCATTTCAAAGGAGGTCCAGCATGCGACGAGTGCAATATAGGACCAAATCTTTCCCAATCTTTTACGGGTAATAAAAAGAGATTGCATTACGATTGCCATAAAAAGGGAATTAAAAAAGAACGCGAGAATTCCACCAACGTCTGTGGAGAAGTAAACCCAGTACGTATCAGCTACATTCCAAAGAATAAAACAAACCCAGGAATAGAAAAAAAACTTTGTGCCTTTTCGGCGTGTTTCGTGTTCAATAATGTTTTCACCCAAAAAAAATATTGGAATAAATCCAATAAATAGCAAGGGAGAAAATCCGCCCACAGGCCAGGCAAGTGAAAGAAGTACAGCACTCAATAATGAGAGGCTGATACGATACAAAAATTTCATATACAAAATTTGGTGAAAATGTCTTTACCTGAGAAGGTACATTTTACCCCAATCGTGTTTAAAGGCATGATCAACGTCGGTTTTTCTTTGCTCAATTACCTGTCCGTGGAGACGTGTAACTGTTCGGTAAAAGTACACACCGTTAGCGAGTTGATCACCATACGTGTCCTTTCCATCCCATGCATATTCTGAAATATTTCTGCCAATATGGAGAGGGCCTAATTCATTTTCAGTTATTTCTCTCACCACTTTTCCGGAGATAGTGATTATTTGAATTTTGAAGTATTCAGGAATTTCTGTTCCTGTGAGTGTAAAAACAAAACGTGTTGAAGTCGAGAACGGGTTCGGATAATTCATAACATAGGTGATCGAAGGTTTATTCACCACCTCAAAAGAAATCATATATTTAAAATCACCGCTGTTGTTGCCGGCTTTATCGTGACCATCTATTTCCAATTTGTATATACCATCTTCCAGAGTTGGAAAATACTCAATCCGGAAACTGTTATTTGGCATAACTGCCGGAAACCAACTGATTCGATAACCGTTTTGCGCAGGTTGGGAAAAAGATAATTGCGTGCGAATATTTTCAGGATTGGTCAGATATAATCTAAAGAGTTGAGTGTCATTCAGCGCGAGGAATTTATTTTCATCTTTTAATTTGATAATGACTGCTGGTTTAGCTGAAACAATATCACCATCTAAAATATGCACCCCATCGAATGTCACATCAAGAATCGGATTCGTGATATCAGCTTTTGTTGTAAAGTTTAAATTTCCAAGATTATTGAAATGATATTGTTCAATTGGATTGAGAAGAGGATTTGCTTCAATCCAAAAACTGTTTAATCCGGCGGAGCCCAGAGTGGGACTTGAAAATGCAACCGAAATAGTATCACCCGACAGCATAATTTTTTTCTTCACAGAGCCAATATCATGACGGTTTCTGCCGGTATCGTAAAACCAACTCTTCACTAATAAACTATCAGGCATTGGATACGAACTGATATTTTCTATATGGGTTGAAAATCTCAATGTATCACCCTCATCAAGAGAATTTCCATAAAAGGACCAACCTTTTGAAGGATTTATCGCTACATCGGGAACACCGTCATAATATATTTGCCATTTATTCAATTGTGGAGGTGTTCTCAGTTTTTTATCCTGAACATAAGCGTGTAATTTAAGATATGGATAATCTGTCGTGGCATTGCCTGATGATGCGATGATTCCTGAGAGATCGTAAGTAGGTGAAGTCACAGGCAGATGACTAACAAGTGTCGTTGAACTACCATCCATGTGATATCCAAAAACATCAAGATAAATTGTATCTTCTGAATAAAATGGTTCAATAGAATGTTCACGCCAATGCAGTTCTGTCCAATGCGAGGCGGGTCCTATTTTGGGTGAATAAATATCGCCGACATTCCAATTATTCATCAGACTGACACTCATCGATAATTGTTGGGAATATCCGCCGACTGAACTTAACACGATATGAGAACTGTCGGGGTGACATTTTTGAGTAGCAAAAATAAATGCCTGATGATCCTGTAAAAGTGGGGCATTTGTAAATCCCAAAAGTTGGAGCTCTGCTTTTACAGCTCCCATCCATGAGTATGAAGTATACGGAATATCGAATACGCTGAATATAAGAATATAGTCGCCGCAAGGAACATCATTCTGGAGCATTGAAACCATGGAGTTCATTTGTGCCTGGTCTCCCGCCCGGAAAATGAAATAATTTTCAGGTCTATCACGGCACACGCCGGTATGTGTTATCTGGTCGTACGTATTTACATTGCCAAAATAATGGTCACCGGTTGTCCATGTATTAAACGTCAATGAATCAATGACCGCTACATGTATAGATGGGTTTGGTGTGCAAGCACCGTAGTCACCTCCTGTATTATTAATTGTATAGCCGATCAGTCCTGCAGGTTGCGGATACGGTGGAGAGAAAGGATTCAGCATATTTTTTACATCAAGAGCCCCGAGATTCGTCACGAACTCAAAGTCGCGGTTTGGTCTGCTATATAAAACATTATGATAATCGTCATTTTTAAATTGCCATATATGCGCCTGCGACCAACCGGTTTTTGTAGGTATATATATAAACGAAAACTCTCTCCAACGGTACGAACCGTATGTTGCTGAATCAACGCTCACTTTCCAGTAATAGACCATCGAATCTTTGAGATACGGATAGGGATTCTGCCAATTAACCACGCCACCCGTTTGCGTTATATGTGTTTTCCGTAACATCGGACTATTATACAAATCGGTTGTGTCTATTTGGAATTCGTAATCCCGTGAAACAGCAAATGGATCGGAAGTGCATGCTTTTAGTGTAACATGATTGTCAGGAATAATGGCGAAATTAATCGGGAAGACGGGAACAATATCGTCGGCTTTAATCATTAGTGTTGTACTCGCAGTATTATTTGATTCGTTCATCTCATCCATCTCGTTTCCGGTATCGAGAACTACAGTGAAAGTATTCAAACCGAAACCGTTAAATGGATCGAGAGGAACCCGAAACGTAATAATATCCTGATAATTAGTAGAAGTTGAGGGAGGAAAAGGTCTGCGAAAAGTTGTGTCAGAGTGTATCCCAGTGGGGAAATCCCGCCTGACGGAAACTGTATAATGTTGTGTATCTGTTCTGGCGATATTTGTAATAATCACATGCACATCAAATGAGTCCATTTCAGCAGTAACAGGGTTTGGAGAAAAATATATATTTGGTGGAGTAATTACAAGATCGGGTTTTGGGAAAGAATTAATGACAAGTGCCGGATCTCCATGAAGGGTCATTTCCAGACAGGTGCTTTTTCTGAAATAACTATTCGGGTCTGCCTGATATGTCGATTGAATTACATTATGCATGTGTGAACCGATTGAATGTCCGTAGTTCGAATTCGAAATATTGTCATACAAGGAAGTTGTATATTCATTTAGAAATACCTCTTGTCCCAAGGCAACTGAAGCGAGGAAAGCGATAGCTCCTTTATCAGGGAGAAGAATAAAACCTTCCGAGACACTGGGTGTAGGTTGATGAATATCGCCTGCAAAACAGGAGTTTGCAATTACGAGAGGGTATCGTTTATAATTATTATAATTCGATGGTTGATCGGTACTGTTGTCGAAACCCGTCGCAGCCGCGGCGTGACCGAAGAATGTCATGATAGAAACCCCGCTGTCGATCTGCGCTTGCAACGCATGCGATAAATTAACCTGAATCGGATCAGAACTGGTTTTATAGTAGGAAGTGACATGTCCACCAAAGTAAGGACCCTCAATTATATTTTTAAAATTATTGAGATAGCTCTGGAAAACACTTTGTTCATTCGCATCCGAACCACCACCAAAATGAAGAACCTGTTTCATCCATTCAGCAGGTGTATGCTGTGCTGTTTCATAATCCTGAACTTTCCGCAAATATTCACTCACCTCTAAAAGGCTTGATGCCGCTAAACGACCTGTTGGAATTTCAGGGAGATAATTTGTCCCGTTTATCCTGCTGGTGAAAAGATTGTCGCAGGGTGGAAAACCCATGGTTGGAATAAGATTCATCGCGAATTGTGCAGTTGAATAACGGGAATCAATATCAGCAAAAATGGCTTTTCCAAGAAGCAAAAGATATTGTGGCTTTTTTAACCATTGATGAAGAGCGAAATCGCAGAAATTCCGGATCGAGAGCGGATGTTTTTGTATCCCCCAGGCAAACTGATCATATAATTCATCAATATCTGCGAGCACAACCTGAAACGAACCGCCGGCAGAAGATGAGCGGTAATTACTATAATTAATTGCTTCCGGCCAAAGACTTCGATGGGATATAATTATATATGGAGAATTTAATGGTGCCGCTTTAAAGTTTGTGAAACGATCGTTAGGTGAAAAACCTTCGCGAACCGGTTGAATTGCCGATGGCAATACGTTTTGAAAATCGGAAGATATATAGCATTTACTTGTATCAGAGATTATCCCAGGGATAAGCGCCCTTACTTTCGAAGTTTGAATTACAGTTTGAATTCGTGACCAATTTGTTTTATTATATAAAACCGGTGCTCCATTCGCGAGACCAAATCCGGTGAGATTTAAGAAAGCTTCACCCGAAGCATCACCGGGTATAATCATACTATATGAAACAGGACTTGCTTCATTATTGAGTGATTGCGTGTGAGGATATGTCAATCTGATATTCGCGGCAGCATCGGCATCGGTATAACTTTGCGGCGCACCTGATGGTAATATTGCTTCGAACAATAAATTACATGTTTGTGAAAGTCCCAATTCCGCGGCGGTTATATTAAAATTGAAATGAGATAAAGCAAAGCCATTATATGTTGTGTTTATTTTCTGAATATTGTTAACCTTTATCGAGAAGTGATGGTTGGGAGAGAGACCCGCATAATTCGATTGACTGATCGTCGTCACATCGAAGGTGGGAGACAGTCCGGGATTCAGAGAATAAAAATTGGGAATTTGAAATGTGTATGACTGATTACTCGATCCATTCTGAGTACTAACCTGGAAGTATGGTTTGGTATAGCCTTCGCCGTCAACATAATCGGGATCGGTGGTTTTATATCCCGAAGTTCCGTTCGTCGGACCGTAATAATACCATTCTGTACCCTGCATAATATCCTGTCTGAAAAAATATGGAAATGCAGTATGTGTCGAGAAATTGGTGTCATTTGGTTGTGTAACACGCAGTCCCATTGAGGCATCTACCCGCCATGTCAGGAAATAGACAGCTGTGTCGGTAAAGAGGCTGTAGTTAGGGTGAAGTTGCGCATTCGGGTCAGCGTTGCCGGTTGTTCCATTGATATACAGACCCTGATCGAGTTTACCATCATTTGGCTTTCCATAAAACTCAATAAAATCGCTTGCATCGAATGTGCCATCACCTTCCCCTTCAATATAAATGGGCTGTTCTGCACCTTGAAAAAAAAGCTGAATTTTTCTGGGATTCTGTCCAAGAATTGTGGAAGCGCCTGAAGCTAAAAGTGTGTTATATGATATTCTGTATATGCCTTCTTTTACGACTTTTATTTTATAATATTGCTGTGAAGAATAAGTGTTATTTCCGGTGAAGTTTATCCACTCGTTTCCATACGTTTGAGCAAATGAAAAAGACGTGATGAATAAGAGAAGTACAGTTAGGGTATGGGTTCTACTCATGATTTCGGATGTTTAACGACGTCGATTTTCAGAGAGAAAATATTTGAATACGGGAGACCACCCTGGCTTCCGAGATTTGTAAGTGCGTAATCAATACAGATATTTTTTAATTTAATTCCCAAGCCAAGAGCAGGTTGTGCAGAACCTTTTCGCACGCCTGAAATGTCGGTAATTTTCTGAATATTATTGATTCCTGCACGGAGGAAAATAAAATCTGAATATGAGAATTCGAAGCCCATGTGCGGATCAATACTGATGGGTGCACCACTGATCATCACATTTCTTTTTCCGTCGAAAGTCATATCAAGATCAAGTTCAGGGGCGATGGTAAATTTTTCGGCGATCGGTGTTTTATAGCTAAGACCAAAAAGTGCTTTTGGCAAAGTAATTTCAAGATCGGATGTTGGAAGTTCGTTATTGGTTGTTGCGAAAACGTCTTTGAGCGCGTCGGTGTTTATCGACCAGGCGTTGAAGGTGGAGGTTACGTCGCGTGCCATCAGGCCGAATTTCCATTTTTTCATGGTGTAATGCATGCCTGCATCAAGCCCGAAACCCCAGGCATGAGCGAAGGAGCCGACTTTCCGATAAATAATTTTGGCATTTCCACCGAGATCAAGTCCCTCGAATGATGGTTTTCTGGCGTAGGAGAAAATAAAAGCATAGTCTGCTGCGGAGAATGAGCGAACGCGGTCGTAGTTGAGATTTCCTGCTGCATCGAAGAGGAGAGTAGTATCGAGAATGTCATCGACACCGAAGCGAATAAGCGAAAATGCCATCACATTTGTTTTGTCGATCGGGGCAGCAAGCGTTGCATAATCGTATTTTGCAAGTCCAGCGAAATACTCCGAGTGCATGGCGCAGATCTGCATATTTGATTTGATGTTGAGTAACCCGGCGGGGTTCCAATATGCTGATGTTCCGTCGTTTGTGGAAGCGATATAAGCGTTCGCCATTCCGAGTGATCTGGCTCCGACACCGATTGCTAAAAATTCGTTGCTATATTTGGGCGCCTGTGCAACTACGCAGAGCGAAGAAAGCGAAAGAGAAAGAAAACAAATGGAGCCCAAGGCAAGCCTTGAAAGGGAAGAAATCGGGGTCATGCGCAGTTTACGTTAAAATGAGTTAAAAGGTTTGTTGAAAGGAACTGCCTAAAACGTTACTTTCGGGCAAATATTTCAGAACAAGATGAATATAATTTTCAGTCAGGGGCATTTCACTGAAATCATGATCTCTTCAGCAACCAAAAATAGCAATAACACTTGATATGGACAAGAGGAAATGGTATTTTTTCGGTTTTCTGTTTGTGCTTTTAATAATCCATCTTTTTTTCTGGATATATGCTCAGAAAACGCAGAAGATGCTGATGAAAGATTCAACGGATTATTTGCAGCAATCGGTAAATATCGGAGATGGAAAAGGTTGGTATTGTGGAAATAGAGAAACCAAATTTGATCCTGATCTTGTGAGCAGGAGACCACCGGTTTACGGAAGTTTTGTTTTTGTGGTGAAGTCTGTTCTTCATACAAACGCTTTTTTGACATTTATCCAATGTTTGATCAGCATTGCCAGTTTTTGGTTGATAGTAAAATTGTTGGGTAAATGGGGAAAAGCAACAGAGGGAAATTTGTTGATCATTGCAGCATTAATTTTGTTTTTTCCCACGCAATTTATTTATAGCAATGTGATTATGTCGGAGCTGTTGTTTCAGAGTTGTATTTTGTTAGGTTTTTATTTTTTGTTGATGTTTTTCGAGAATAAAAATCCTGTTTGGTATATATATATGCAAATCGCACTTTCGCTTGGAATCTTAACAAAACCGATTTTGTTTTTATTCTGGATTCCGGCTATTTTTTTCGGGTGTTATTTGCTTATCCGGAAACAAATTCCATTGATAGCAGCGACGTTCAGCGTTCTTCCGGGAATTGTTGTATTCATTATTTGTGTTCACAATGAAAACAAAACCGGGTATTTTCAATACTCGAGTGTTGAGCGAACAAATGGTGTGAACTATAATATTTTTCTCACCCTAAATGAAAAATTTTCCGAGACGGAAGCAAATAAACGTATTGAAGAAATCATGAGGGTTGCAAATACAAAAAACAACTATAAAGATTGCTCAGAATATATTGAAAAAGAAAGTCGGAAAATTGTGATGGAAAATCCGTTGACTTATTTATGGATTGAAACGAAGGGCATGGTGAATTTTTTCATCGATCATGGTCGATTTGATCTCTACACTTTTTTTGACAAAACACCCGAAGAAAATATGAAGGGATGGCAATATTATTTCCGGACTGAAGGGATTAGCGGAGTCTGGAATTACCTTAAACAATTTTCACCATTATTAATTATTTACCTTTCTTTGATGATACTTATCAACATTCTAATTGCAATTGCCTGCG
>JAHEYM010000096.1:5292-10686 GCA_023251595.1 Bacteroidota bacterium | reverse complement strand
AAAAGTGAGTCGCGCAGAAATTGATGAAATATTTTCGAATCTGAACGGCAAAAAAGTATTGAAAACCTACCCACTTGCAGCCCATGAAAATTATCTTATAAAATATAAAGAGCAGTGGATTGACGATATAGAAAAATTCCTAACTCCTTTGCGCCTTCGTGCCTTTGTAGCCCAACAGTAACTTCCAATACTAACACCACCCAATTTAAAATGAAAAGTATCTTCACAAATAAAGAAATTAGCCCTTCAACCAAAGACCTTAAA
This sequence comes from Bacteroidota bacterium, assembly GCA_023251595.1. Classification (GTDB taxonomy): domain Bacteria; phylum Bacteroidota; class Bacteroidia; order AKYH767-A; family JABDAW01; genus JAHEYM01. Next base: position 10,422 of record JAHEYM010000096.1, on the reverse strand, counting down.
AAAGCCTTGGGTGAAACGTTCGTCCTTTTGGAAGAGATCGTAAACTTCACCCAAAAAACAAAACCCGATGCCAAAGAAGAATGGAAATATTCGAGCGAAAAATACGGCTGGAGTTTTCGAATCTCCGACAAAAAAAGAGTCATTATATATTTACTCCCTCGCGATAAATTTTTTAAAGTAGCACTGCTATTCGGACAAAAAGCTGTCGATACAATTCTAAAAAGTGATATTTCTGAAAAGAATAAAACTGAAATTAAGAATGCCAAAGTTTATGCTGAGGGGAGGGGAATCAGGATGGATGTGATGGATGCAGCGATTCTCAGCGACATCAAAAAATTAACGACTATCAAAATTAATAATTGAAGTGGTTTTTCAACAATATTTTTTTCTTTGTTGTCAAACCGATTTATTTCCGTAATCTTACATCTTAATAAGAGCTCCCTCTCTGGAATCCCCCGAACTAAGCTTGTTATGAAATTTAGAAAAGAAATCAAATGAACACAGTAACCCTCTGTCTTACGTGGCTTGCCCGGATATTAAGTATTATAATCGCATTGCCGCTTCTTTATTTCATGCTCCTTTCGTTAGGCTATTCGGCGGGCAATAATCCTTTCGCGATCTTTTTTGGAATAATGTCTTCGGTAGGTATCCTCACAGGTCTTGCATATAGTTGGAAACGTGAAATAGTGGGTGCGATAACTGTATTAATTTCTTTTGCACTTTTGATGATGAGTGTTAATGAACCACCTCACATATCTGTTTACATCGTCCCATTAACGGCTATAATTTTTCTCATTGTGGGTTGGTTAAATAAAAAACAATTAATAAACAATTAATAAATATGAAAAACCTACTCCTGTTTTTATTATTTGCATTTTCCTTCACAGTTCATGCGCAAAATGTGAATATTCCCGACACTGCGTTCAAACAAAGATTGATCAAAGCAGGATTTGATTTAAATAAAGATGGTCAAATACAGACAAGTGAAGCCCTATTGGTCACACATATTGAGGTGGACAGCGATTATTCAGAAGATGACGAAGATGCGATTGATGATAGAATTGAGTCTCTGGAAGGTATTGCAGCTTTCAAAAATCTTACAAAACTTAATTGCAGTGGAAATTTACTCAGAGCTTTGGATGTATCAAAAAATTTGAAACTACAACGTCTCCTTTGTACCGATAATCGTATCGCGAGTTTAAATATATCAAGTAACATAAGTTTGTCTGAATTGTATTGTGACGATAATAAAATTACTAAATTGGATATTTCTAAAAACACAAATCTCACCCTTCTTGATTGTACAAGAAACGAGCTAAGTTCATTGGATGTTTCTCAAAATCGCTTGTTGGAAACACTGAATTTCGTTCGCAATCATCTGACCTCAATAGATGTTTCTCAAAATCCAAACCTCATGGATTTAGCTTGTTCTTACAATGCGCTTATTTCATTAGACATATCAAATAATCCAAAAATATTTTATTTGTCGTGTCTCGAGAATAAAATGACAAAGATATATTTGCCTGCCAGCATGAAGACGACAAACTTCAAAAAAGATGAGACTGCTGTGTGGGTTAAAAAATGATTAAGCCTGAATTACTCCAAGACAATTTTCCCCATCCTCACCTTCATTCCATCAAATATTTTCACAAAATAAATTCCTTTTGCAAATGGTGAAAGGTCAATCTCTTTCACATAAGAATTTCTCTTCGAAAGTTCAGAATATATTTTCTCTCCAAACAGATTAAAAATTTCGATAGAAGATGCAGATTTTATTCCGGAGACATAAAACTTTCCATTCGACGGATTCGGATAAATGAATATCTCTGTTCCATCGGAATTAATATTTATTCCAGAAACACCATTCGCAGCAACATTCGAAAAAGATGAGCTGTAAGTGCTGCTCTCAACTCTTAGCGACGGATTACAATTCGCTGTGGTTATGGCTTCCAGCGTATAATATAATACTCCCGCCGGAGGAGTTAAATCTGTATAAGAATTTAAAGAACTCTGAACACTATCGATTAACACAGGCGAAGGATCAGATATAATCTTTCTCCAGATTCTGAATTTCACAACGGTATATCCTTCCGCATTATCCCAATTCAGATTCCATGCCGGAGCAATACCTGCACTCACGGTAAGATGAATCGTTTTCGCGGGACTACTTGTCGGAGAAGTAAATCCGCAACTGTCGAGCATTGTAAGTTCATAACGCGCTGCAACCTGCGCCGGGTTTGAAGATGTATCTATATATGTACTCATCTGACTTCTCAAAACATTTCCTGCAATTGCATATATACCTGCAATAGTCGTTTCTTTATATATATTATATGAAACAATTGTCGCATCTGTAGTCTGATCCCAAATCACAATATTTTTACCAGTGGCACTATCAACCGAAACCAGACAGATTGAATGAGGCGTACTGTTTGGCGCCGTAATTAAATTGCCGAAAGTCTCAGTGTCGTACCCCACAATCTGCATGTTAGCATCTGTAACAGTGACATCGACTGTGTCTCCATAACCCGGCACATGGTTCGCACAATAATGCACATTCTGTGTGATGAATGTTTGGGGAGTAGTGCCACTGAAATTCCACAAAAAAGTATAGGGTGGATTACCACCAGTCGCTGTGCAGGTTAAATCGTAGCACGAATCACAAGCAGATAAACCGGTTGTAGCCGAAATATTTGCGCTCGGAACCTGTGCTATAACACTGTGGAAAACGAATAAAAAAACTAAAATTATTAGTTGACGGAAGGAGTTTTTCATTGCGGATTTGTTTATTATGACAATGTAAAGGTCGGCATAAGTTTCAGTTTTGTCAATAGGATGATCGCCTGATCTGTAAAAAATCTGGTAACAATCTGTTTCACAACATAATTACTGTCTGTTTTTGGCTATGAAAATGTCGGTTCTTAATTAGAAATCATTTTTTCTTACTATGTGCTCAATTCAAGTATGTTTATTGATTTGTTCAAAGACTGTAAAAGGACGGGAATAATAATATTTCCGCTAATTTTACCCTGTAATTTAGCTTTTTCCACATTTAGGATTGAAACCAATTCACGTAGCCAAGGTAATTCATCCTTCAACTTTGAATTAAATTGGGCAATTTGATATCTTTTTTCTAGAATATCACCTAAATATTTTTTCTCTCTGTTTGGCAATTTTAAAATCACTTGAACAAAATCTTCTGGAGAAATAAATTTTAATATTGGAACCTCATAATACAAGTTTTCATGACTATTTGATAGAATGATTTTATCTTTGAATTTTTCGATGGATTCTGACAATATATTCAAGAGTTCTTCAGCTAATTTTGGGTAATCGTCGAACTGAGATCTGCTAATCTGATCTTGAATATAATTTATTAATTCTTTAATTTCATTGGTAGCAACGCATTGATAACCTAAACCATGACTGGAATATCCGGGGAATTCTTCATCTTTAATGTTTTTTAATTTCCCTTTTTCTTTTATTGCTAATATATTTAATTTTGCAATGTCAATTATATCGTTTTTTTTATGACGAATTAAATTTTCCATCATTAATGAAAAAAAAACGCCAACAATTTGTAGAAGTTCGTACTTGTTTTCAATCTTTTTTTCTTTGAACTGTTTGTAGACCAATTTAAATAAAGAGTTAAAGTCCGTATCGTCTAATTCTGAATAGTACCATAATTTTATCCAATTAGGAGTATTCTCCGATCTAAAATAATTACTGCTCTCGATCGAAAGTTTTAATTCTTCTCTGTCTATAGTCCCATTCTTAAAATAAGATTTCCAAATTCCATCATGAACGGGATGATGATAAAGTTTAAGAATAGAATATTTTTCTCTGATATTTTCCGTATCTGTTTTCCTGTCACCTTTCTTCTTCATGAGGTAATCAATCTGAAATAATTGGTCCAACTCAGTTTCGATCATCGTTCCTTTTTTTAGTTCAAATGAAAGTGAAAAAAACAGACTAATAATATGATCAATTAATTGTGGTTTGGTGAAAGCGCTTTTTGGCAAAAAAACATAGAATCTTTCAAAATCCAGAATTGTTTGTCTGAGATGACGCAAGTTATTATAGCCTGATGCGTTGAAAAGTTCTTTTAAAAGGTAAACCTTTTCTTCGAATAATTCTTTTAATTCCTTGATTTTTACGATACGAATAAAATCTTTAATAGCGGAATTGATATCTGTTTGAATATCAAAACTTTTCCCTATGATTTTTTCTTTGATAGATAGGTACGAATTTCCTTTGAGAGCAGTACTATCTGGTTCACGAGTTTTAATAATTTCTTCCTCGTTTGCGATGACAATTACTTTTAAGCCATTATTTTCCACAAACTGATTGATGTAACCAAGGATATTCTCGATTGGAATTGAACATCTCTCTAAATCATCAAATACGAGTTTTTTATTATCAATATTTTTGAGATAATCTGGAATGTTAATATCAGGGACGGTTGAACTTATGTTCAGATTTTCAGTTTTATCTTTATCTAAATCTACCTTTATTGTTGTTTTTAGTAAACCTTTAAGTATTTTTCCAGCTAACTTCATTCCCTTCGATGCAAGTACGGGATGAATTTGTTGAAAAAAAGAATTTTCAATTTCTTTATAGGATGTTACCCCATACAAACTGACATAGAGGTATTCATTTTTTTTATCTTTTTCGATATGGTTTTTAACGAACCAAGATTTGCCTGATCCCCATCTACCTCTTAGCAGAACCGCATACTCGGGCGGAACTTCTAGTGAGAAATAATAATCTAAATATTCTGTAATATGGTTGTTGTCACTCTCACTCATCGTTTCGGGTTTTTATTATTTGATATTTAATTTTAGTGTTCAGCAAATAACAATTGGGTTTCGATCACAATATTAAGCATTTTATTAAGGAGCAGAAAGTCGTTAAGTTTAAAACCCTGAAGTATTGAGACTACACGCAACGTCCATTTTCCTTACTTTTGCCTCCGAACTCGTCCATGCTCACCGAAACAAAGAAGAAAATTCCCTCTAAGGCGCTGTCAGCCGATTTATTGCTCAAAGCCTACACGCACATGTGTACTGCGAGGGCAATGTCTGATTTGTTTGAAGAGAAAGCAGCACTTACTGCGAAGTATGTTCATGC
>JAHEYM010000096.1:0-5282 GCA_023251595.1 Bacteroidota bacterium | reverse complement strand
GAAGCGGTTCAGATTGCGCTCGGGTTACAACTCCTTCCACAAGATTTTATCTTTCCATATTACCGCGACGATTCAATTCTCCTTTCGATCGGGATGACTCCGTATGAGCTGATGTTGCAGCTTCTCGCCAAACGCGATGTTCCGTTTTCAGGCGGGAGAACTTACTATTGCCATCCGAGTTTGCGTCGCGACAATATGCCGAAAATTACGCATCAGTCGAGCGCTACTGGCATGCAGGCAATCCCGGCAACCGGTACAGCCATGGGCATACGATATCTCGAACGAAATGTCCCCAACGTCCCAATCGTCCCAGGGCAGAACGATGAAAAGTCGGTCGTGGTTTGCTCTCTGGGCGACGCTGCGATGACGGAGGGTGAAATTTCGGAAGCTTTGCAAATGGCGGTTCTTCACAAATACCCGATCCTTTATTTTGTTCAGGATAATGAGTGGGATATTTCTGCCAATGCGCCCGAGTTTCGCGCCATGGATGCCGCAGAATATGCACAGGGATTCAAAGGTCTCGAGGTTCGTTCTATTGACGGAGCCGATTTTCTTGAGAGTTATAAAACGATTCAGGAAGTATTGCATCTCATTCGTAGCGAGCGCAGACCGTTCCTCATACACGCCAAAGTGCCCTTGCTGGCGCATCATACATCGGGTGTGCGACGCGAGTGGTACCGGCACGATCTCGAAGCACATGGTCAACGCGATCCCTTGCCAAGGTTCACTAAACAATTAAAGGAGAAAGGCATCGATGTTCTTGCTTTGCACGATATTGTCGAGCATTCGAAAAAAATCGTGGCAGATGATTTCGAACGTGCTGTAAAATCCGAAGATCCGCGCCCGGAGGATGCTTTTACCCATATTTTTGCCGAAACTCCTGTCACTGAAGAAAAGGGTGAACGTGCCCCAAAAGATCGTGAGACGAAAGTGATGGTCGATTGTGCTTTGTTTGCGGTGAAAGAACTTCTCGCGAAACATCCCGAATGTCTTTTCTACGGACAGGATGTGGGTGGTCGGCTCGGTGGTGTATTCCGTGAAGCGGCTACGCTGGCAAAGCTTTTTGGGGATGAAAGGGTCTTCAATACCCCAATTCAGGAAGCATATATAATTGGTAGTACCGTTGGCATGTCGGCAGCAGGTTGTAAGCCGATTGTTGAAGTTCAGTTTGCCGATTATATCTGGCCCGGACTTAATCAGCTCTTTACCGAAGTGAGTCGGTCATGTTATCTCACGAATGGCAAGTGGCCGGTGAGCTGTGTGATCCGTGTTCCGATTGGTGCGTATGGTAGCGGCGGTCCTTATCACTCCTCGAGTGTGGAGTCGGTGGTGACAAATATTCGGGGTATAAAAGTCGTGTATCCCTCAACCGGAGCCGATTTGAAGGGTTTGTTGAAAGCTGCGTATTACGATCCCAATCCGGTCGTGGTTTTTGAACACAAAGGTTTATATTGGTCGAAGATAAAAGGCACTGAAGAAGCAAAAACTGTCGAGCCCGACGAAGATTATATTATTCCAATCGGTAATGGCAGAATGGTGCAGGAAGTAGCGCATGCAAGTACCCGCGATGGCTCCGGACAAATTCTCCCGACCCTTACCGTCATCACTTATGGAATGGGCGTTTACTGGGCGAAAAATGCTTCAAAGAATTTTCCTTCTCAGGTTGAAATTGTTGATCTGCGTTCTCTTGTTCCGTTGGATGAAAACATGATTTTTACTTCTGTTCGTAAACATGGAAAATGTTTGGTCGTTACGGAAGAGCCGGTCGGAAATTCTTTTGCTCAGGCAATCGCCGGAAAAATTCAGGAGAATTGTTTCAAATCGCTCGATGCACCCGTCCGTGTTATCGGCGCCGAAAACACACCTGCAATTCCATTAAATTCAACTCTCGAAGCAACGGTTTTACCAAATGCGGAAAAAGTTGCAAAAGCGATGAAGGAATTATTGAGATATTAATTTTTTAACATGTAGAGACGTTGTACACAACGTCTTCAAAATAATAACTAATCCTTTCAGGATTACCGCACGACCGAAATCTTCTTCACAAAAACACCTTTTGCAGTTTCGATATGCACCGTGTAAAATCCGGGAGAATAATTTGAAGTGCTGAGAATTATTTCTTTATTATAAATATTTTCAATTTCATCGATTCTTCTTCCCATCGCATCGACAATATATAATTTAGAAATATTTTCATCCCGAGCTTCAATATGAAGTGTTTCGGAAACGGGATTTGGAAATAATTTAATTGAAGTTTCCATTTCTGTTGAATGAATACCGACGGCAGTGCAATAAAATAAAACGCAGGTATCGTAAGCAACCTGACAACCGGTCAAGGTATCGGTCATCGCAACTGTATATATAGTTGTGGCGGTAGGCGTAGCAACAGGCATCTGTGAATTAGGATTATTAAGATCGGCGGCGGGTGACCATAAATATGAAAAATGATTACATGGTATCAGATTCAGTGTGATTGAAATCGGTATAACTGCGTTTTGTCCGATTACTTCGTTGGTGTAAGTAGTGTATCCTTTTTGGGTGAAGAACATGTAAGGAACTGTATTCGGAACTGTAGCGATACTGCCTGCACCAATATTCAGAAATGCGTTTCGTGCATTCGTATTCCATGTGGAGAAATTACCACCAAAAACAGAATATGCCAATATATAATGACCTACTGGCACATTATTAATCATCGCAGCCATCGAATCCATTTGTGCAGTACTATTCATTCTGAAAATAAAATAATTTTCAGGTCGATTTCTGCAAGTTCCGGTTTGTGTCACCGAATTATAAAAATTATAATTCCCAAAATTATGATTTCCGGTATTCCAGGGTGTCAATGTGCAGGAGTCCAAGACTACAATATGCATAGACGGAATAGCGGTGCAGAATCCCGAGTCTCCGCAGGTACTGTTAAGTGTAAAAAAGGAATTGTAATTTGCAGAATTATTTGATGTGGTGCAATACAATGTGTCGGGTGAAGGATGTGCAACCAACAGCGCATTTCCGGTGCAATAATATTGATCGGGTCCTGCATCTACATGCGGACAGCAACCATTTTGAGATTGAGATCTTAAGGGAAAGAATGCCAGCAATATTAATACGGCTATTATTTGATGTTTCTTCATTTGATGTAGTTTTGAAGGATCACTGGATTTTGTGTCAAGTGCAAGTACAAAGATAGTCTATTTACCCGAAAATTGGGCATTGTTTGTTGAATATTGCATATTTGACCTGGATATTGGACATTGGGCGTGGGATATTGGACATTGTACTTATGACTTACCACTTACGACTTACCACTTACGACTTAAATCAGATACTTCGCCACAATGGGCATCCTTCTTCCCATACCAAAAGCTTTCGAAGAAATTCGCAGTATCGGTGGAGTTTGGGCACGTTTGTACTCGTTCAGATTCACTAATTTCAGAATTCTTCGTACGGTTAATTCGTCATAACCCATTCCCAGAATTTCGTGAAGCCCTTTTCGTTTTTCTATATATTCAAAAAGAACTTTGTCCAATAAATTATAATCCGGTAAACTGTCTGCATCTAATTGTCCGGGACGTAATTCTGCAGAGGGTGGTTTTGTCATCGTATGGTTCGGAATAATTTCTTTTTCTTTATTGACGAATTCTGATAACTGAAAAACTTCTGTTTTATACAAATCACCGATCACCGATAAACCGCCGCACATATCGCCATACAAAGTTCCATAACCAACCGCAATTTCGCTTTTGTTGGAAGTGTTCAATAAAATATAATTTAATTTATTAGAAAGTGCCATCAAAATCATTCCGCGAATTCTTGCCTGAATATTTTCTTCGGTTACGTCGAAAGGTCTTCCTTCAAAAAAGGGTTGCAAAAGATTGTTATATGTATGGTAGACTTCTTTTATCGGAATTATTGTATATTCAACACCAAGGTTTTCAGCTAGTTGAACCGCATCATCTACCGAATGCGAAGTTGAGAATTCGGAAGGCATTAAAATCGCACGCACATTTTCGGAACCCAATGCTCGCACCGTAAGAACGAGCACCAGCGCTGAGTCTATTCCTCCACTAAGCCCGATAACCGCTTTTTCAAAACCTAATTTCAAAAAATAATATTTAATTCCCATCACGAGTGCTTCGTGAATACGATGCATTTTTTCTTCGTGAGTAAAAGCCAATTTGGTAAAATCTTTTTCGGGCATTCTTCCATCCGAAATAACTTTCTCCAACTCGTAGATCCGGAAATCTTCAGCAAAATAATTTAATTCATCAACAACGAACCCTTGCGGATTTACGACCATCGATCCGCCGTCAAATAATAATTCTGTCTGCGCACCAATATGGTTTACATAAAATACCGGAATTTTATATTTCGATGCGTTTTTGCAAAGCACTGCTTCCCGTTCTTCAGGATGTCCGAATGAAAAAGGCGATGCCGCTATATTAATAATCACATCAGGATTCTGACCTATATACATATTCATCGGAGAAATAGGATATAGCGGATCATCATCCACATTCCATAAATCTTCGCAAATAGTTAATGCAATTCTGTGTCCTTTATATGTAATTGTTTCAAACTTTCTTCCCGGTTCAAAATATCTATATTCATCAAATATATCATAATTAGGGAGTAATGCTTTGTGACAAATATTTTTCACTTCACCCCCTTCTAAAAAATATGCCGAATTATATAAATTTTTTCCCTGAAGATGCGGATTAATGCTCGGCGAACCTATAATTGCGGCAATCCCAACGCAAGCGTCTGCAATTTCATTCACCGCTTCCAGGCTGAGTTCAATAAATTCATTAAACTCTAAAAAATCCCTCGGCGGATAGCCACAAACCGCCAGTTCTGCAAAAACGACAAGATCGGCACCTTCCGATCTTGCACGCAGAATATTATTTTTTATTTTAGAGATATTCAGTTCAAAATTACCGGTGTGGTAATATAACTGTGCGAGTGCTATTTTCATTCTCTATTCAAGCAATCAGAAAAATACCCCAATCGTAAGCGCGAGGTAATTTGTATTTGCTTTATAGGTGAGATCTTTCGAACCATTGGATGTATTAATCGTTTGATTTTTCAGGATGTCGATAAAACCGTTATTAAAAGTAATTCCGACTATTAGAGCTGTTGAGCCTTGAATTTGATACTCAATTCCCGCGGCAATAATCAGTGAAGCAGTGAATGGATTGATTTTTTCCATCACATCCATATTTGTTGAGTCCGCAACCGGCATACTGATTCCTGTGCCAAATTCATAATGATAATCGGCACGCGCA
>JAHEYM010000468.1 GCA_023251595.1 Bacteroidota bacterium | reverse complement strand
TTCTTTGCAAGTTCACCGAAATCAGCACCATCCTTGAGTTTTTGAGCGAGTTCGGAGATTCTGCCCCAAGCTTTGATGGAGTCTTCGTTCGACATGCCCTTTGGTGCTTTGACCATAATATGGGCAGCATACATTTCACCCGGATCAGCTCTCTCATCGACTTTTTTAATAATGTGATAACCGAAACGTGTACGTACAGGCATCGATATGTCACCAATTTTACCATTGTAAGCAGCGGATTCGAAGGGATAAACCATTTGCATGGAAGTAAAATATCCAAGATCACCACTATTTTCTTTCGCGGAAGGATCTTCCGAAGAATCTCTCGCCATTTGTCCAAAATCACGTCCGCCATTAATAATTCCATCGCGGATGGCAAGAATTCTTTCGCGCACTGCATTATCTTCGGAAGGAAGTGCTTCCATAGGGCATTTCAGGAGAATATGACTTGCCCTGATATCCATTTTGGAGCGGTTATAAGCTTCATGAATCAGTTCGTCTGTTACTTCTTTATCAGAGAGGTATGGCGTTGCGAGTTGTTTTCGGTAACCTGCAAGTTCTGATTTAAATGCAACGGCGCTATCGAGACCCATCGATTCTGCTTCTTTAACTCTGAGCTTGTAAATCACAAAAAGATCGAGATAATCGCGAACGGTTTGGGGAGCAAAAGTCGTGTCTTTATTGTTCTTTTTGAACATTTTAACGAACTCGCTTTTGTAGACATTTTGTCCGGAGATCGTAAGAATAACAGGGTCACCGTCTTTCTGGGCGAGAGCGGGGGATCCACTGCTGAGAATGAGAGATCCGGCGAATAGCAAGCAGCCGAAAGATAATTTTCGCATGTTGGGAACTATTAAGAGGTTAGAAATGAGGCGCAAAGATATAAAAAGTGAATCAGAGTGCGAAACAACGTTTTGTGGATGAAGATAGGGTGAAATGTTCGAATATGTAGAGGCGTTGCATGCAACGACTTTTTAGAGAAAGAATGAAAGAGTGAAAAAGTGAAAGAGTGAAAGAAATTCCCCTCTTGAGAGGGGCAGGGGTGTGTGTGCAAGTTGTCAAGAGTTCTTTTGTAGAGATCCGCGCAAATCAGCCAAATCTGTGTCATCAGCGTTCCATTTTCAAAAACTGTATATTTGCAATACAGGCGATTCATGAATCGCCCCTACCAAACCCCAATAAAATGAAAACCCTGCTTTCGACACTCCTTCTTTTTCTCTCACTTCAATCTAATTCCTTCTCCCAAACCTGGGATACCCTTGCAAATATCCCCGTGGGACTTGCCTTTCCGGTTGTCGTTGTTTTAAATGCTGAGATACATGTGATCGGTGGAGGCGGACCAAGCGGTGCTACCGGATTGCATTTAAGATATAAACCTGCAACCGATATCTGGGACACGCTTGCACCTGTTCCATATCTTGCGCAACAACCCAGTGGCGCAGTGGTGAATGGAAAAATTCATTATTTCGGTGGTGGCTTTCCTAATTCGGGAACGCCTTTGGCTTCTCATTATTCTTACGATCCTTCTTCCGATACATGGACCGTCGCTGCCTCACTCCCGATTCCAAGAGTAATCATGGAAGCTGCATCGATAAATAATAAAATATATGCGCTGAGTGGTCAACCGGATAAAACAAGAGTAGATGAATATAATCCGGTGACCGATACCTGGACATCTAAAAATCCTCTACCCGATATGAACTTCTGGTATTCGGCAATGGTAGTTCAAAATAATGAGATGTACCGTTTTGGAGGTGGTGGTTTTACTTCACCTGTAAATTTCGCGAATAAATATGATTCAGTCTCCGACTCCTGGACTTACCTTACTCATCTTGCGAGTGCCTTGCATGCCCCTGCCGCAGCGAGTCTTGGCGGATTAATTTATATCGCCGGAGGTTATAATGCCGGAGATATTTCTGCAACTCAAACATTTAATCCGGCTACTTCCGCATACAGCCCGGCTTTGGCATTGCCTATCGGAAGAAGTTATCACGAACTTGTGACCATCGATACATGTATATATTCTGTCGGGGGAAATAATTCTGCCTATCCGAATATGAACCTCTCTTTGTTGAGATATTGTAATTCAGGTAATGTTTCCGTGAATGAAATAAAGAAAGTGAATTCAATTTTGATATATCCGAATCCCGCGACAAATTATATATCAATTAAGAATGAGAATGTTTCAGAATCGAACCTGGAATTATTTAATATTTTAGGTGTAAAAAGAATGACTGTTATGGTGAAAAAAGGGGAACAAGAAATAGATATTTCATCTTTATCGGAAGGAATTTATTTTTATAATGTAACAGACTCTTCAACCCAAAAAACATTTGTCGGGAAATTAGTAGTTGTAAGATGATGGCAATTCTCTCTTCGCGCCTTTGCGTCTTTGCGGGAGTATTTTTTAACTCTTAGTTCAGATCACCTTTATCGCAAGATGCATCAATAATTATTAATGAACCATAAAATATCCGTCAAAGAAGAACTTCTTGAGCATCTGATCTCACTTCTCAATAATAAGATTGATGAGCTGAAGATCACCATCATTTCTGCAAAAGAATCGCGCAACAGCGACACGAAAAGTTCTGCCGGAGATAAACATGAAACGGGTAGAGCAATGATGCAGATTGAATTGGAGAAGAGTGAAGTGCAATTAGATAAAACCATCACCTTAAAAAATCAACTCTCAAGAATTAATGTTGCGAAAGTTTGTAACACGGTTGAATTCGGAAGTTTGGTAAGTACAAATCAGGGAAATTACTTTTTCTCCATCGGCATTGGGAAAATCGAAGTGAACAACGAAACTTATTACGCAATTTCTCTTGCTTCACCCATTGGATTACTTTTGCAGGGGAAAATAGTTGGCGACAAGGCTCAATTTCAGGAAAAGGAATTCATT
>JAHEYM010000095.1:8355-10770 GCA_023251595.1 Bacteroidota bacterium | reverse complement strand
CGTTGATTGACATTTGTTGAGAAGCCCCTGCCCCGTAAGGCGGGGGTTTTTAGTGGTTGGTCGGGTTTTTCCGGTTTTGGTTGAATTTGAGGTATGTTGGGAGTGATTATTGGATTAACCGGAGGCGGATCCACTTCGGAAAATTTGTAATTGGAGCTCATGATTTATTTTTGTCTCGGTGAGTGAAAGGAAATCCATTTCTATTATTTTGTTCTAATGATTCACTTCACTCTCTGATATAATCCGATCAATTCACCAAAACTGATTATATGAGAATTCATTGCTTTCTCCAACTCAGTTTTTGTTGCTGATGGTTTAAGTTGAATCAGATCATCAAGAGCATATACTTTAAAAAAATAGCGATGTGTTCCGGATGGAGGGCAAGGTCCATCGTAATGTTGTTCTCCGAAATCATTTCTTCCTTCGGAACCGGGGATGCTGTTTCCTTTTATTATTCCGGATGGTGGAATATTCCATACCAGCCAGTGTGCCCATGCCCGAATAGGTGCATCGGGATCTTCCACGATTAGAACCAAACTTTTTGTTTTCCCCGGAATATTTCTGACTGTGAGAGGTGGATTTATATTTTTCCCATCGCAAGTATATTTTGCGGGAATAGTGGACCGATCATCAAAAGCATCACTACTCACAAACAGTGTCTCCTCTTCGGAAGAAATCCTTACCTGTTTTTGTAACATGGTACAAGTTTACAGTTGAATTTAGCGATAAAGAATGCACGCGGTCACTAAAACCAGTGATGATGATCACTATATAATATTAATTTTTAAGTGATTCAAGTTTTTTCATGTTAATAATTTTCAGGTTCCCATTAGAAATTTCAATCAACCCCTCTTCTTTAAAATCTGTCAGGTTGCGGCTTACCGACTCCGGAGAGATACCGGACAGACCGGAAATATTTTCACGGTGGAGAGCGAAAGACAATTCTTTATTACCATCTCCGCGATATTTTTGTGAAACAAAAATTATAGCTTCCGCTACTCTTTTTCGAGCAGAATCGTAAGCAAGTTTTAAAAGTTTTTCTTCCGCTTCAGAATAATTGCCTGACATCAATTTCACGAATTGTATCGCCACTTCACTATTGGAGTAAAGCAATTGGAAAAAGTCTTTCCTGGGGATAATAGTCAACTCTGAATTTTCAATTGCCATAGCAGACTCCTTGTACTTACTATCCTCCAGCAATGCCGCATATCCTATGAAATCACCGTCTTTCTTGATGTCAACTATGAACTCTTTGCCCCATTCATTTGATTTAAATATTTTGATTTTCCCGGAAACTACGAAATATAAAAAATTTGGAGAATCCCCCTCCATGTATAGCATATCTTTTTTTCTTATTTTTTTTAGTATTCTGTTTTCTGAAAGCGTAGTAACACCCTGTTGCATTTTTGCAATACTTATAAAATCATTTAATCCTTCAAGATTATTTTCAAAAGTTTTTCTGATCAGTTGACTCTTTTTTATTCTCGCATCGACGATTCTCAGTAAATCATCACCATTAAATGGCTTTACGAGATAATCATCGGCTCCCATATCCATCCCTTTTCTGAAATCCGAGGGCTCAGCTTTAGCGGTCATAAAAACGAAAGGAATCCCGAGCATATCCGGTATGTTTTCAATAGCACGCAGAACGCCGTACCCATCCAATACGGGCATCATGATATCGCATAAAATTAACGAGGGTTTGTATTTACGTGCTAATTGCAAACCTTCTTTCCCATCCTCAGCGGTGTAGGTTTTGTAACCTGATAAAGTCAACAGTTCATCTGTGTTTTCACGTAGATCTTTATTGTCGTCTATTATCAGGATAGTTGTGCTCATTTTATCTCTTTCTAAAGGCCAATAATTTTTGGTAAAAAACTTAAAAAACGACTATTTGAACTTAATGAATGCAAGAATATTGCAATTCGTTGGAATACAAAATGATAAATATCATATTTTATCTGAATTTTCTCTATTTTTTTATGAAATCCGATTTTACTCATAATTAAATTTGCGTTTACACAGCATTCATCAAAGGAACCAAAATCGAAATGATTTATGTCCGGCTTCCGGCGGATTTACCCCGTAGTGACATAAATCATTTTTCTTATTAACTAATCTACCTAATTTCCGCTGTTTTTAAGACCCTCGGATCTATGAAAAGAACACATAGGAAAGTAGTATACATCACGGTCAGTCTGTTGCTGATGTTGCTCGTTTTTATCTCAGACCTTTACACTCCTCTTGGGATTACGGATGGAATTCTCTATGTTGCATTAATCATGTTAACATTATGGTTTCATGCAAAGAACTTTACGATCATAGCGGGAGCAGTCGCGACACTATTTATTATTTTAGGATATTATTTTTCACCTACTGCCGGAGATGTTAATTCGGCAATTATTGCGAATCGTT
>JAHEYM010000095.1:0-8345 GCA_023251595.1 Bacteroidota bacterium | reverse complement strand
ATCTATTTTGTCGGTCTGGATAACTATATTTCTGATTTTGAGATACCGGCATTCAGAAGAAAAAGTTCTCTCCTCTTTGAAGGAGAATGAGCAGATGCTTGAGATCATTGCGACTAATTTTCCCAATGGAATTCTGAGCGTACTTGACAGGCAATATTGCTATTTGTATGTTCATGGGGAGGAACTTAAAAATCTTGGATTATTGCCCGATGACCTTATTGGGAAACCATTTCTTCCCCTAAGGAATTCTGATATGCATGAAAAGGTAAAAGTAATTTTATCAAAAGCATTTAATGGTGAAAAAATATGTTTCGAATATTTTAATCCTGAAATTAACCAATTTTATTTATTAAATGGTGGTCTTTTGCCCGGATCAAATAAAGGCAAAAGTAACCAGATTTTGCTTGTTTCTCAGAATATTACAACTTTGAAAAATGCTGAAGTTGAAGTTCGTCGTTTGTTTGAGAAAGAACATGAGCTTAACGAATTGAAATCACGTTTTGTGACTACTGCGTCTCATGAATTCAGAACTCCGCTGGGTGCAATTCTTTCTTCCGCATCTTTGATTTCATTATATAATAAACCGGATGATATTTCAAAAAGAGAGAAACATGTACAGCGAATTTCTTCTTCCGTTTCTCACTTAATGGAAATCCTGAACGATTTTCTTTCACTGGGAAGAATTGAGGAAGGGAAAGTCATTGCTCAGCCCGAAGAATTTGATCTGTCCTATTTGATAGAGGACATTCTTGAAGAAATGTATCTTATAGCAAAAACAGGGCAGGAAATAGTTATAAAAAATACTTTGATGAATCAGCAGATATTTCTCGATAAACAAATTCTGAGAAATATACTTATTAATCTTATTTCAAATGCAATAAAATATTCCGGTGAAAATAATGTTATATTAGTAAAAATATTCAGGTCTGAGAAACAATTAATTTTCTCGGTTGAAGACAGCGGAATAGGAATACCTGAGTCGGATCAGAAGCATCTGTTTGAAACATTTTACCGGGCAAGCAACGTGCAGAACATAAAAGGTACAGGATTGGGTCTTCATATAGTAAAAAATCACCTTGATATTATGAATGGTCAAATAGAATTTGAGAGCCGAATGAATAGTGGAAGCATTTTCACCATTAAATTTCCGGAAATGTAATTCATACACAACCGCACTAAACAATCATCATCATAAGAAAAGCGCCCCGTAAAAATAGCTACGGGACGCTTTTGAATTGTGGTAGAAAAATATTATTTAATGATGTCTATTTTTCTGGAAATGATATTATCTCCGGACATTATTCTAAGAAAGTACACGCCTGAATGAAGTGATGAAGTATTTAATTTAACTTCTGAATTTTTGGGTTCAACGGAGTTGACTATCTGGCCTAACATGTCGAACAATTCTAATTTATCAATCATAAATCCCTGTAATGATATCGTCACTTCTGTATTAACAGGATTTGGATAAATCGAAAGTTGTTTGTCAATATCCGGTGTGTTATTAATGCCAACAGTACTTAGTATCACAAATGTGGACGAAGCAGCACAGCCATTTCCATCAGTTACAATTACTGTATAAACACCTGCACCTAACCCTGATACATCTTCTGTCGTCAAGCCATTCGACCATGAGAAAATATATCCGCCAACACCTCCGGTAATTGTGATATTGATAGCACCATTATTCGGTCCGGAAGCATTCGTAACTGTTCCGTTTACAATAATTGCGTTGCTTGGTTGTGTTATCGTATATGACATTGTTGAAGTACATCCGTAGCCATCAGATACAACGACACTATAATTTCCTGCGGCAAGATTGAAATTGTCTTCCGTTATCGCGCCATTCGACCAATCAAAATAATAATAAGGGGTTCCACCTGTTATACTGAGATCAATCACGCCATTATTTCCACCTGCACAACTTACCTGAGAAATGTTTTCGGAAATTGTTAATGGAAGTGGCTCATGAACGATTGCAGGTATGACAATCACGCATCCGTTCGCATCTCTGACAAACGCATTGTATGATCCACCTGCCAGACCGGAAAATATATTTGACAATTGATAAGTGGTTCCATTCAAACTAAATTCCAACGCTCCTGAACCGCCCCAGGCAAATATATTAAGTGTACCGTTATGTGCGCCTGCACATGTCACGTTCAAACTTCCATAAGTTGCAAGCAACATGGGTGGTTGGGTAATTGTTACTGATGCATAACCCACGCAACCGCCTGCATCGCGTACAGCAACCTGATATATTCCTGCTGCCAAATTTGTGAATACATTGCTCGATTGGAATGTGCTTTCACCATTAATACTAAACGCTAATGTGCCTGAACCACCTCCGACTAATAAGGTGACAGATCCGGTACTGCTGCCATAACAAGTAGCATTTGTAACATTCATTGTAATGAGGAAAGCATTTGGTTCAGTTATGGTAATTGAAGTGTTACCAATACAACCAACAGCGTCTTTAACAGTGACATCATATACACCCGCAGGTAAGTTATTAAAAACTGGAGATGTTTGATATGTAATGCCGTTAATTGAATAATATAAAGTGCCTGTCCCACCTGTAACTGCGCCAACTGTTATACTCCCGTCATTACCGCCATGACAGTTCACATTTGTTGAACTGCTTGAAAGAATGGTTGGTCCATTGGAATCGAAGACCGTTACATTTGTAACAGAAGAACATCCCGTTCCATCCATTGCGGTTATTACATATATACCTGCCGCGAGTGATGAAAATGACCCAACACCAAAAGTACCACCATCTAAACTATAAGTATAACCTGTCCCGGAACCTCCTGTTGAAACTATTAAAATCCCTCCATTGGAATTTCCACAAGTAGAGTTAGTCGTTGTAGCAACCGGAACAACCGGAGTTGGTTCGTTTATCGTAACATTTGTTTGAATGGTACATCCGTTCTCGTCAGACACAAATAAAGGATATGTGCCTGCTGCCAATTCTATAAAAGTTCCATTACTTTGATATACCGGTGTTGCACCAATTCCGTAAGTATACGCTGGTGTGCCCCCACTGCCGGCAATTGTAATTGCGCCATCTTCATAACCGTTGCAGGTTGCATTCGAAACATTGACACTAGAAGTCAGTAGGGTTGGTTGCGTTACATTTACTGGAATGGAATTTACGCAACCTGTGACGTCTCTTGCATATACAGTATAAGTACCTGCAGCCAATCCGGGGAAATTTGTACCCGATTGGAACACAACACCATTAATACTATATGAAGCGGCGCCGGTGCCCCCTGTGGTGGAGGTAATATTTATTTGTCCATTATTGCTTTCAAAACAAGTGAGAGGAACCGTTGATACCGTAATTGTCAATGGTTGTGGTTGTGCGACATTGATAATTTGTACGTCGGTACAACCGGCAGCATCTTTCACAATGGTGATATATGTTCCTGCAGTGACATTAGAAAAAATTCCACTCGACTGGAATGTTAATCCACCATTAATACTATATTGTATGTTTCCAGTCCCTCCTGCTGAACTTAATGTTATGCTCGCATCATTTCCTCCGAAGCAACTTATGTTGGTGAAATTAACACTCGTAAATTGCGGTCCGCCGACATCATTGATTACAACGTGAATGAAGGACGTGCAGTTATTGGCATCTTTGGCTGTTATATTATATCCGCCTGCAGTTAAATTATTAAATGAACCATTCGGTTGGAATGGACCGGAATTCAGTTGATACTGAATAGGTGAAACACCACCTGAGGAGGTAACTAATATTCCACCATCCGGATTTCCGCAAGTTGCATTTGTGGAGGATGTTGAAGTAAAATCAATAGGTAATGGTTGGTGAATAATAAAACTTGTTGTACGAATACAGCCGACCACATCCTGAATAAATAGTGTATATAACCCCGCGGTTAGTCCCGTGAAGTTTGCGTTCGATTGGTAGTTCCCGCCATTAAGACTATATATATATGGAGTTCCTCCACCGGTACCCAAAGCAGCCATGTTTCCGTCATTTCCCCCGTTGCAGTTCACGTTGGTTATGGAAGTAGCGCTGGCAGAAAGTCCGACTGAAATGGTTTTGGAAAATGTCTGTGAACAATCTGAATCCCAACCGTCGATAAGAGAAGTCAGTTCAACTGTATATATACCGGCTGTTGCATAAGAGTGAAATGGATTTACTTCGTGAGAAACTGATGATCCGTCTCCGAAATTCCACGTATATAAAAAATTTGATCCTGAATAACCGGGAGCAGTAATTGTATTGAACATGCGATCTAATGTCATCGCGGTTGTGTTCGTAAAATCAATCGGAACGCCGGTATCTATACAACTTGATAAAACCGAAAACCCGGGGGTATTAAAATTAATCATACGTGGATAAATATAAAAATCACCGTCTTTACCAAATGCACTCATTGCACTTGCCCAATTACTTCCGGTTGAGCTTCCGGCAAGGGAAGCAAGATCTTCACCTAATCCTTCACCGTTACCTGTATAGCGGAGTAAAAAATTATGACCTCTTCCGGGTAAATCAACAATTTCAACGACCAATGCAAAATTAGAATTGACTGATACGGCTGGTGAAAAGCTTACATTAAAATATGCAGGACTCCAGGAATAAACATTTCTTAATGGTGCAACTGCAAGTGCAGCTCCCGATGGTCTGCCGTTCGCATCAACATTATATAAACTAACCCTTACAGCCACCCCGAGTCCGGATGGGACAGTGCCGTAAACTCTTGCACCCGCAACTTCCCCGGGACCGGAATAATGATATGTTTGCGCCGCCATTTCTTCGGCACCGATAGTTAGTGTGTAGGAACCCGTGACCCCCACATTTTTTGAGTCGACATAAGCGACCCTGTCACCGGCGCAAGTTGTTTGCGCCTGCAGACTCATCAGACTTAAGAGAATGCCCGCTGAGATTAATGTAATTAAATTTTTCATGACGTTTTGTATTAGTTAAAATTATATTAATTCAATTGTGCAAAACTAATTTATTTAATAAAATGTTAAAATGTGTTTTATCAAAAATATCTGTGATATCTGTCACGAAAATTATAAAATAATTTATAAAAATATATTTTAACATAAATATTCTGTAAAAAAGCAGAAATGCAAAACTCTACACCGATTGTTGATCAAGATCAAATTTAAGTTTGATTAAATTCAACAATAAATATTTCATGTTCGTCTATCTTTGTGCATATTTTTCATAAAACATGAAGGCGAAGAGTATATTAATTATTTGTTTCATTTTGATTGTGTTGGTTTTTGTTTCTATGAATCTGTTTCCGACACCGATAGGACCTCACGGCGGTATTGTGAAGAGTGCAGGTGGTTATAATATCGAAATGGTAAGTGGTTACAGGGATATTTATACTTACTTACTGGATGGTAAACAAAGATCTTTAAGCAATGAAGGGATTACTTGTGAAGTATGTTACATTTTTCCCGACAGCACCAGAATCACTAATTCTTTGAGACCTTACGGAAAGGATGGCTTTAGTTCACATACGACAATTTTGAAATTTCATTCATTAAAAATTACATTCAATGTGCATGGTAAACTTGTATCTGCAAAATTCGAAAATGATTATCCGATAGTAAACTAAATTGCAAGAACCTGCGACACGACTTGTAAAAAACCTTGAAAATACAGAACTATAATTTGGATCATCATTTCCGCCGCTTCATTGTACAGCATTTGCTGTGATGTAAATCACAAATTTGTTTGATAAACACCATTTCCAGGTACAGGTAATTTGTTTTTATTTGTTCCCTCTAATGATTCCTGAAATTTGTGAAAACATTTATACACTTTTCCAAGAATAATTTAAACGATCTGGATTTTTCGCTTGAACGGGAATTTCTTCTGGCGAACAGTGCCGGAGCATACTGCAGTTCTACTATAGTGAATTGTAATACAAGAAAGTATCATGGTTTATTAATCACACCTCAGTCACTCTCAGGTGATGGTCGTTATGTGATTCTTTCTACGCTTGATGAAGTCATACTGCGTGGATCAAATAAGTTTCGTTTGGGCACACATCGTTATCCTTCCATTTATGATCCGGAAGGTTATTTCTTTTTGAATGAATTTTCTTATAATATTTGTCCGGAGTGGATTTTTCGGATCGATGACATTATATTAAAAAAAGAAATAATTCTGGTAAAGGATGATTTAAAAGTGTTGATCCGTTACACTGTGATCGAGGCTAAAAATGCATTTACCATGCAATTTCATCCTTTCTTAGCGTTCAGAAATATACACTCACTGAGTAAATCCAATTTCGATGTGATGCGGGAATTGGAATATATTACCGGAGGTATTTTTATAAAAATCTATCCGGATTTTTCAGGTTTATTTCTTCAGTTTTCGAAAAAATCAGAATTCGTTCACGCACCTGACTGGTATTATAACATTGAATATAATGTTGAACGTGAACGGGGTTATGAATATAGTGAAGATTTGTATTGTCCGGGTTATTTTGCAACAGAACTTAAAAAAGGAGATCAGCTTGTATTTTCCGCCGGTTTGACAAAAAGCAGTTCGACGAAATTAAATATATTATTTCAATCTGAATTGGGAAAAGGTCTTTCTCTTGAGAATTTTGATGATTGCTTGCAGAATTCTGCGAAGCAATTTATAATACAAAGAAATAATAAAAGCGAAATTGTCGCGGGATTTCATTGGTTTGGTCAATGGGGACGCGATACTTTTATTGCTTTACCGGGCTTGACATTATCGACCGGACATCCGGAGATTTTCAAAGGGGTGATAAATACGATGATTAAAACTTTGAAAAACGGATTATTCCCAAATACCTGTGGGGATGATCATGCGAATTATAATTCGGCAGATGCTTCACTTTGGTTTTTTTGGGCATTACAACAATATGCAATTCATGCTGAACCAGTAGAAAAAATCTGGAATGAATATGGTCCCGCGATGAAATCAATTCTGGAGAGTTATCGTGAAGGAACCAGACATAATATATACATGGATGAAGACGGGCTTATTTATGCCGGTGAACCGGGTTTTGCACTGACATGGATGGATGCTATTGTCGGTGGTAAAGCTGTCACTCCCCGGATCGGTAAAGATGTTGAAATAAATTCTTTGTGGTATAATGCAGTTTGTTTTTCACTCGAAGCTGCCACTTTCGCAAACGATAAAAAATTTATCTCAGCGTGGGAGGATATTCCTCATAAAATAATTGATTGTTTCGCGGATAAATTCTGGAATAGGGAGAAAGGATATCTTGCCGATTTTGTCAATGGAAATTACCCGGATTGGTCGCTTCGTCCAAACCAGATATTTGCTGTTTCTCTTCCTTATTCACCTCTGACTGATGTGATGAAAAAATCTATACTTGAAATTGTAAGATTAAAACTTCTCACACCACGTGGTCTCAGAACACTTGCACCCGATGATGACAATTATCACGGTGTTTATTCCGGAAATCAAAAAGAGCGCGATCTCGCATATCATCAGGGAACGGTGTGGCCATGGCTTATCGGACATTTTTCCGAAGCATATCTCAAAGTTTACGGAGAGTCAGGAAAGCCGTTTATAAAATCGTGGTATGAAAATTTTAGTCCAGTTATATTTGATTATGGAATCGGTTCGATAGCAGAAATATATGATGGAGATCAACCACATAAGGCGAGAGGAGCAATTTCACAGGCATGGAGTGTGGCTGAGTTACTACGAGTAAATGAAATGCTGAAATCGCCGATTCCCGGTGAAAGAAATAAAATTAAAGTAGAGAAATCAATTCAAACATTATAATGAAACAACTGATATTATGCGTGTGTTGATGTTTGGTTGGGAGTTCCCTCCTCATATTTCCGGTGGTTTGGGAACCGCCTGTTCCGGGCTTACCGGAGGTTTGATACAACAAAATGTGGACGTACTTTTTGTCGTGCCCCGGTTATTCGGAGATGAGGATAAAAGTAAATTTCGCTTTATTGGGGCATCTGATATTTCAGTGGATTTAAGAAATTCATTCTCTGAGGAGATGATGAAACATCTTAAATATATAGAAGTTTCTTCAGGCATAACACCATATTTATCCCCGGAAGAATATTCCGTGCGTTCTACTTTTACAGAAAGTGAATGTTTCTCTGAATGCAAAAGTTCTTCCACACATTTTGATTTTTCAGGATTTTATGGAAGAGATCTCATGAAGGAAGTTACACAATATGCATTAATAGGTTCTTATATCGCAAAAGAAAATAATTTCGATGTAATTCATGCACACGACTGGTTGACTTATCCCGCAGGGATTCTCGCCAAACATGTAAGTGGAAAACCATTGGTGGTGCATGTTCATGCAACTGAATTT
>JAHEYM010000467.1 GCA_023251595.1 Bacteroidota bacterium | reverse complement strand
GTGTAGGAAATGTGGCTGTGGATGGAGTGGATGGAAACTCAAGTGGTAATCGGAAAGGGGCTTATGTATTCGATGGAAATGTTCAGGTCAGAGGAACGCTTTATCTGACTTCAAATAATCCTATAACTTATCCATCGAGTATTAAAATCGGCACAACCGGAGTTGTGACAGCAACAACAGTATATGCAGGTGCAAGTGGCGGATTGGGAGCATTCACTTTTACAAATAATGGCATGCTTATTATTACCGGAGATAATACAAATACATTAATTTATCCTACGGGGACAACACTCACATCAAATGGTGGTTTTCATAATTACAGTTCCTCAAATAATGTTTATAGTATGGGAACCGGAAGTATTATTGAATACTCAGCATCCGGTACTCAGAAAGTGGAAACCGGTTTTCAATATAAAAATCTTATATTAGCCGGAAGCGGAAATAAGACGACAACAAATTCATCTACACTTACAGTAAATCAGGGTCTCATCATCGCAGGTGGTACACTCGCACCGGGTAATCCGGCAACAATCACTGTCAAAGGCGATTGGATTGATTATAGCACTTCCGGTTTCAACGAAGGAAATAGCGGATCACCAACAACAGTCAACCTTACAGGTGCTGCTGCGCAGGCAATCACTTGTCCGGGCGGGGAAGATTTTTATAAACTTACCATTAATAATTCCTCGACAGGTGTTTCCCTCGCCAACAATATCTCTGTTGCAAATACGCTCACATTAACCGCCGGACAATTAAATCTGAATTCAAATAATGCAACGGTAACCAACAGTTCTACTTCCGCTGTTGTCAGAACAGCCGGATATATATATAGTGAAAATGTTGCTAACGCGAGTACATTCTCCTGGATCATCGGCACAACGTTGGGTACATATATATATCCGTTTGCAAAAAGTTCTTCCGACTATATTCCGTTTACATTCAATCTCACTGCCGGTGATGCGGGGACAGTTAAGCTCGCAACTTATGGAACGGGTTCAGATAATTTACCATGGCCGACAAGTCCTGTAAATGTCGGGAATCTTGCAAGTTCCATCGGATTATCTCCCGATAATCGTGATGCAACCATAGATCGTTTCTGGCAGATTGATGCAAGTGGCGCCAATCCGACCGCCGATATAACTTTCACATACGCTTCCTCGGAATTGCCTCCTGCACCATACGATGATCCTACGCTTCTCGTAGCTCAGAGATATAATTCAGGAACCGGTAATTGGGATGCTCCCATTTCTGCGCAAACGACAGGAACGAATAGTGTAACTGTGCCTTCCGTCACGTCTTTTTCACCCTGGACGTTAGTCGGTTCAGTATCTCCGCTCCCAATACAATTACTTTCATTCGAAGCAACCTGCAATAATCCGGATGTTGAAATAAAATGGAATACAGCGGTTGAAATCAACAATGATTATTTTAATGTTGAAAAAAGTACGGATGGTGTTGTCTATCACTCTATAGCCAAACTGAAAGGTGCCGGCAATAGTAACCGCATGATTTCTTATAAGTATATAGATACCGAATCGAATGCTGGTGAAACTTTTTACCGTTTGCAACAAACAGATTTTGACGGTGTATCTGCAGTTTTCTCCCCTGCAGAGACTTTCTGCAAAACTGATCATGGTGCACTATCGGTTTATCCGAATCCGGCAACCGATCATATCTCCATTGCTATGTATGCGATTGAAGACGGTCCTGTTAATATTACAATTTATGATTTTACAGGCAAAAGAATTAAATCGTTCGATAAAACTTTCATTAAAGGCACGAATGTAATTTCCGCAGAAGTTTCAGATCTTAGTCCGGGTATTTACGAGGTAACTGCCCGCGATTCATTTTCCGGAATTCTCAATGCAAAATTTGTAAAAGGGTATTAATTTTTATGTTGAAGAAATTGTTTTTTAGCGGAACGGTCTGCCTGATTCTTTCCATTCATGGCTACTCACAGCCTGGTGTTCCGGATACACTCACCATCTTGTCGTATAATACCCTCAACTATGGTTTTGCAGCAGATGGAAGTCAGCCAACACTTAATACACAGAGTAAACATACCTGGCTTCGAACGATATTAAATTATGCGCATCCCGATATTTTGGGTCTTGTAAAAATGGATGCTTCACTCTCAACGTTTACTACAGATACGATCGTTCATAAAATTCTTGATTCGGTATGCGCAGGTTGTTATCATCACGCATTGTTTACAAACTATTCGGGCTACACGAAAGAAAATATGCTCTATTTCCGTGACGATAAAATCGGATTCCTCGGAACTACAACTATATACTCAGGCGATCCGAATATTTCAGATATCAATCTTCATTCGCTCTATTACAAAACACCGGATCTTTCTTTAACGCACGATACAATTTTTTTAAATATAATTCTTGTTCATATAAAATCAGGATCAGGTAACGATAATCAGAGAGGCGCCGAAATTAACGGGGTTATGAATTGGTTGAATTCGCATATTACACATCCCGGAAATTATTTTATAATGGGTGATTTTAATACGCAATCTTCATCCGAAATCTGTTATCAGTCGATGGTTAATTCGTCGAACCCTGACACTAAATTCAACGATCCTGTCAACATGCACGGCGACTGGGCAAACAATCCGACGTTTTATGCAAATTATCTGACGCAAAGCAGCAGAGTTGCAGATCTTGGCGATGGCGGTGCAACGGGAGGCTTAGGATTACGATTTGATCAAATTCTGTGTACCCAACCGGTAATCGATGGTTCTCAAAGAGTTAAGTATATACCTAACTCATATATAGTTATCGGACAGGATGGTCTGCATACAAATGTGGGACTGATCGATGCACCGACAAATAATTCTGTTCCGGCACCGGTGTTAAATGCGCTCTATTATATGAGTAATCATTTGCCGGTTTCCGTTAAAGT
>JAHEYM010000094.1 GCA_023251595.1 Bacteroidota bacterium | reverse complement strand
ATCGTCGCCACTCTGATTACTGTATCTGTTATCCTTGGCAGAATCATTTTCTCTCTCAAACAAGTTGTTGCCAGAAAAGAAGGAACACCTGAACCTGTAAAAAGAGCTTTTCTCCCCGGGATCTGGTATTGTATGCGAAATCATAAAAAGATCGTTGCAATCCTCTTCATTTTCTTCTCCCTATATGGAACAGTGAAAGGTTGGTATGTTCTCGCAGGAATAGGTATTTCAGAAGGATATCAACCTGATCAACCGATAGCTTTCTCTCATAAAATTCACGCCGGTGATAACGGAATTAACTGTGTTTATTGCCATTTTGGGGCAGAAAAAAGTAAGACTGCCGGAATTCCTCCGGCAATGGTTTGTATGAACTGTCATAAAGGAATTACGACCGGAACCACGACTGGTAAAACAGAAATTGCTAAGATTTATAAAGCACTCGATTACGATCCCGATAAAGGTACTTATGGGCCGAATCCTAAACCGATTGTTTGGACACGCGTTCACAACCTTCCGGATTTTGCATACTTCAATCACTCACAACACGTGAAGGTTGGTCAGGTTCAATGTCAGACTTGCCATGGACCGGTTCAGGAAATGACCGTAGCGAAACAGTTCTCCCAACTCACAATGGTTTGGTGTATCAACTGTCACCTTGCCACCCCTGTCAAAGTTGACGGAAATCATTATTACGATAGTCTCAAAACATATCTCGATAAAACCTATCCAAACGACACAATCACAGTCGCGAAAATCGGGGGACTCGAATGTGCCAGATGTCATTATTAATAGTAACTCAGCCATTCATATTACCGCAGCGCATAATTCATCTATTGCATGAAAAAAACATACTGGAAAGGAGTTGAGGAGCTTTCAAACACGCCGGAATTCGAGAAATCGAAAGGACGTGAGTTTGCTGAAGAACTTCCTATCGAAGAGCTTTTCAACAAGAAAGCATCCGCTCCCGAAGTTTCCGGAAGAAGAGATTTTTTGAAGATATTAGGATTTGGAATTGGCGCCGCTACACTCGCTGCCTGCGAAGCTCCTGTAAGAAAAACCATTCCGTATCTTATTAAACCCGAAGAGATCACTCCGGGTGTCGCAAACTATTACGCTTCGTCTTATTTTGATGGTTGCGATTATTGCAGCATCTTAGTTAAAACACGCGAAGGACGCCCGATCAAAATTGAAGGAAATAATCTTTCAACAGTTACGAATGGCGGTACAAATGCAAGAGTGCAGGGGTCTGTTCTGAGTCTTTATGATTCATCCAGAATGAAAGGTCCGATTTATAATAAAGGACCTGTTTCATGGAGCGAAGCAGACATGAACATTCCAACCAAACTCAATAATATCGTCAGGGAGAAAAAAGAAGGAATCAGAATTCTTTCTTCAACCATCCTCAGTCCTTCTACCAAAGCAGTGATAGAAGAGTTCACCAAGAAATTCCCCGGAACCAAACATATTCAATACGATGCGGTTTCCCGCAGTGGTATGCTCGATGCAAACGAAGATACTTTCGGTAAACGCGCGCTCCCGACTTATGCCTTCGATAAAGCTAAAACAATTGTCTCTATCGGTGCCGATTTTCTTGCAAACTGGATCTCTCCTGTCGAACATGCTGCACAGTATGTTAAAAACAGAAAATTGCGTGGGAAAAGTAAAGAGATGTCAAGACATTATCAGTTCGAAACGGCTCTGTCTCTTACCGGGTCTAATGCCGATCAACGCACTGCGATCAAACCTTCAGAACACGGTAAAGCGGTTGTCGCTCTTTATAATCTGATTGCAAATAAAGCCGGAGCAAGCACATCTTCTGCAATCTCTCTTGGCAAGTCAGATAAAATGATCGCCCAGGCAGCTGACGATCTTTGGGAAAACAAAGGATCCGCACTACTGGTTTGTGGTAGCAATGATCGTTCGGTTCAAGTAATAGTCAATGAAATCAATCGTCTGCTCGATAGTTATGGAAAGACCATTGACATGGATACCCCTTCTTTCGTTCGTCAGGGTAACGATGCTGAAGTCGATACATTAATCAGTGAGATGAACGACGGAAAGGTCGGGGCACTCATTATATACAATACAAACCCTTATTATACACATCCAAAAGCAGAAGATTTCAGAAAAGGTCTTTCGAAAGTGGGCTTGAAAATTTCTTTTGCTGATCGTGAAGATGAAACTGCAATTCTCGAGGGACTATATGTTCTTCCTGATCATCATTACCTCGAATCATGGAATGATGCCGAGCCTAAGAAAGGAACATATAGTCTTTGTCAACCAACCATTGCACCTTTGTTTGATACTCGTTCAGCTCAGGAAAGTCTCCTGAAATGGACAGGTTACAAAGACGATTATCATACTTTCATTCAGGATTACTGGAAGAAAAATATTTTTCACGAATCAAAAGATAATCATCTTTTATTCTCCGATTTTTGGTTCAAAAGCTTACAGGAAGGTGTGTACAATGTAGAGACGGTGCATGCAACGTCTCTACCGCAGAATGCAAAAGCCAAAGACGCCCCCGAAGCAAAACCTGTTGCCAAAGACGAAAAGAAGACCACGAACATGAGTGCTTCCGCCAAAATCACAGCTGCCCTAAGCGCAATAACAGATGCGAAGGGTGCTGATGGATTGGAAATTCTGCTTTACGAGAAAACAGGAATAGGAAATGGAAATCAGTCAAATAATCCCTGGCTGCAGGAGCTTCCTGATCCAATCTCCAAGGTTTGCTGGGATAATTATATCGCAGTTTCGCCAGCCATGGCAAAAGAAAAGAATCTGACACAGGGTCAGGTCGCGAAAGTTTCGTCGAATGGTGTTTCGGTTGAAGTGCCTGTATATATTCAGCCGGGTCAGGCAATCGGGACGGTTTCTCTCGCGCTTGGATACGGTCGTACCCGAGCAGGAAGACTTAGTAATATTGATCTTAAAAACGTGATTGGTGTTAGTGCCTATCCGTTTATTCAAATTGCAAACGGTTCGTTACAATATTTTACCGGTGGTGTTTCGGTTGAAGGGACTACAAAACAACAGGATCTCGCTGCCACTCAGACTCATCACACCATGATGGGCAGAGCACCGGTACGTGAAACAGAACTAGAAGAATACGCTAAAGATTCAAAAGCAGGTAACGAAACAGAACTTTTCGAAACTGCTGATGGGAAAATGAAAGCTGAGGACTTAAGTCTCTGGGCTTCTAAAGAAACACCTGGGTTTGCACGCCCCGATCATCAATGGGGAATGTCAATCGACCTGAACTCCTGCATTGGTTGCGGTTCTTGCGTCGTGGCTTGTTCTGCGGAAAATAATGTTCCAGTCGTCGGAAAAGACGAAATCATGCGTAGTCGGGAGATGCATTGGATCCGTATCGACCGATATTATAGCTCCGATACAACAGAAGAAAATGCACCCAAAGGCACAGGGGCAATCGACCTTCTGCACAAGATGGAAGTTCCATCCGAAAACCCAACCGTTGTTTTTCAACCCGTGATGTGTCAGCATTGCAACCACGCTCCTTGTGAGACAGTTTGCCCGGTTATCGCTACAAGTCACTCTTCTGAAGGACTTAATCAGATGGCATACAATCGTTGCGTGGGAACCCGCTATTGCGCGAACAACTGTCCATATAAAGTACGTAGATTCAATTGGTTCAAATATTCAGATAATGCCCAGTTCAACTTCAATATGAATGAAGATTTGGGTAAAATGGTTCTTAATCCTGACGTCGTAGTTCGTTCACGCGGGGTGATGGAAAAATGCTCCATGTGTGTTCAACGCATTCAGGAATATAAACTGATCGCCAAAAAAGAAAAAAGAAGGATTCGCGACGGAGAATTTAATATGGCTTGCGCTCAGGCATGTCCAACCAACGCGATCACTTTCGGTGATTGGAATAATCCGGAAAGCGAATTAAGTAAAGAAGGAGCTGAAGATCGTTCTTACCATCTTCTTGGCGAACTCGATGTTCAACCAAATATTGTCTATCAGACAAAAGTTAGAAATAGTAAGATATGAGCGATGTAATTGAAGTTGCAGAGGTACGGTACCCTCTCATCATTGGAGAGAAAACGTATCATCAGGTTACCGAAGACATTTGCAGACCGGT
This sequence comes from Bacteroidota bacterium, assembly GCA_023251595.1. Classification (GTDB taxonomy): domain Bacteria; phylum Bacteroidota; class Bacteroidia; order AKYH767-A; family JABDAW01; genus JAHEYM01. The sequence continues at coordinate 6,671 of JAHEYM010000094.1, read as the reverse complement.
CGAAGGGAAGGCAAATAAGTGGTGGTGGCTTGCCTTTGGTGTTTCAGGTTCTGCTCTCCTCTGGGGTTTCTGCTGTCTCGCCTATACAATCGGTACCGGAATCGGCGCCTGGGGCTTGAATAAAACAGTCGGTTGGGCATGGGATATCACTAATTTCGTTTGGTGGATCGGGATCGGTCACGCCGGAACTCTGATCTCTGCCATTCTTTTGTTATTCCGCCAGCGTTGGAGGATGTCCATCAATCGGTCGGCAGAAGCAATGACCATCTTCGCCGTAATCTGTGCTGGATTCCTCTTCCAAATCAGTTTGGTTCTCTTTGGGTGAATTTCAATTCGCCTCTTCTCTGGGACGTGTTCGCGATCTCAACATATTTCTCTGTTTCATTAGTGTTCTGGTATCTTGGATTGATTCCGGATCTTGCAACCATCCGTGACCGGGCAATCAAGCCTGTAACAAAATACATTTACGGACTGCTCTCATTTGGTTGGAAAGGTTCTGCCCGCGATTGGACACGTTATGAAGAAGTAGCACTCGTACTCGCGGGATTATCCACACCACTTGTGCTTTCAGTTCACACCATTGTATCCTTCGACTTCGCAACGTCAATCGTTCCCGGTTGGCACACCACTATCTTCCCTCCGTACTTCGTTGCCGGTGCCATTTTCTCCGGCTTCGCAATGGTTCTCACCCTCATGTTAATTGCGAGAAAAGTGCTCGGGATGCAGGATTATATCACCGTTCAACACGTCGAGGCAATGAACAAGGTCATTATCGTGACCGGTTCCATTGTCGGTATTGCATATATCACAGAGTTCTTTATCGCCTGGTATTCGGGTGTCAACTTCGAGCAATATGCCTTTATCAATCGGGCGTCCGGATATTATTGGTGGGCTTACTGGTCGATGATGACCTGTAATGTGATCACCCCTCAGCTTTTCTGGTTCAAGAAAATCAGAACGAGTCTGACAGCAACCTTCATCATCTCAATCTTTATCAATATCGGTATGTGGTTCGAACGATTTGTAATTATCGTGACCTCACTTCACCGAGATTATCTGCCATCCTCATGGACGGTTTATCATCCGACGTTCATTGAGATCGGAATCTTCATTGGTACCATCGGATTGTTCTTCACCTGTTTCCTGATATTCGCAAGGGTCTTCCCTGTGATTGCCTTGAATGAGTTGAAAACAATTCTCAAAGCAGCCGGCGATACACGTTATAAAAAACCTGTGAAACATGAGTAAGAAAACAGTTATGGCTGTCTATGAAGATGACTACCAGGTTGTAGTTGGAGCCAAAAAATTAACAGAAAGTGGGTTTAAAATCAAAGACGTTTTCAGTCCGTTTCCAATCCACGGAATTGATCCCGTGATCGGATTACCACGAACCAGGATTGCTACGGTGTCATTCCTCCTCGGTTCGACAGGAACTATGCTTGTATTGCTCGGAGTCTGGTATATGATGATTCACGACTGGCACATCGATATTGGTGGTAAGCCAAACTTCGCCCTATACAAAAACTTACCTGCATTTATCCCTGTTACATTCGAGTTCACAGTATTTTGCGCCGCTCATGGAATGTTTCTCACCTTCCTGTTGAGAAGCAAAATTCTGCCTGGCGTAACCGCTGCGAACCCCGATCCACGCACCACCGATGATCAGTTTATCATCGTCATGGAAGTGGAGGAAGATAAAATTGCCGGAATCAAAGGCCTGCTGCAAGGTACCGGATGTATTGATATCAGAAGTTAATTCAACAAAAACAAAAAAGGAACATTGAAATCTCTACAAAGCAAAATCGTTCTTCTGATGATCGGTGCCGGGATTATCCTTTCGGTAATCTCCTGCACACAAGACCCGAAAAAACCGGGTTATGAATACATGCCCGATATGTATCGCTCTCCATCGTACGAAACCAATTCACCCAATCCACTCTTCGCCGATAGTATGACATCGCGCAAACCGGTAGCAGGTACAGTTTCCAGAGGTCATGATTTCCCGTTTGCCTATCAAAACACGATAGATGCTTATGAGGTTGCCGGCAAAGAGCTTCATTCACCCATCGAAAAGTCGGCTGCTAATCTTGGAGAAGGAAAAAGATTGTTCGAAATTTATTGTATCCACTGTCATGGTTCAGAAGGGAAAGGCGATGGTACGATGGTTCAGAATGGTAAATTTCCACCTCCACCGTCATACTCAAATCAACTCAAAGATTTACCGGAAGGAAAAATGTTCTTCAGTATAACTTACGGAAAAAACCTCATGGGCTCTCATGCTTCGCAATTGAGTGCAACAGAACGTTGGGATATTATTCAGTATGTTCAGACACTACAAAAACTTGGAGGAGGTTCGTCAGATAAAGCGACTGCATCGGTCGATTCATCAAAAAAAGCAGCACCTGCAGATACAACAAAAGCTAACAAGAATTCAGATAAGAAATAGCACGACATGAGATACAACTTCACGAAAAGCAACCGGAATCTTGCGTTGGCTCTGATGGGTATCGGAGTAATAGCCATCATCATTGGGTTTTTAACGAATCCCCACCGTACATGGGCATCTCTACTCGTCAATAATTTCTATTTCATGGCACTGTCGCTTGCCGGTACTTTCTTCGTTGCTGTTTCCTATGTAATGCAAGCAGGTTGGTCCGTTGGTTTGAAAAGAGTTCCTGAAGCGATGGGCGCTTTCCTCAAATTTAGTGCAGTTGGAATGATCCTCATCTTTATTTTCGGACATAACGATTTGTATCATTGGACCCATTCTGAAATCTACGAGAAGTTTCTACCCGATGGAAAAACACCAAATCCTGATTTCGATCATATCCTCCTTGGAAAACATGGTTTTCTGAATATTCCTTTTTACATGATCAGAATGGTGGCATATTTTGCAATCTGGGTTGGCTTTACATGGATTCTGAGAAATGAATCATTGAAAGAAGATCTGGAAGGTGGGCTGAAACATTACAAGAAGAGTTTTAAATTTGCTGCGATCTTTATCCCTCTCTTTGGAATTACCTCTTCGACTTCTGCATGGGATTTCCTTATGTCTATTGATGCCCACTGGTTCAGCACACTATTCGGTTGGTACACATTCATGGGACTTTTTGTCAGCGGTCTCGCCACCATGTGTCTCATTATCATTTATCTGAAATCGAAAAATTATCTTGAGAATATCAATGAGAATCACATGCATGATGTTGGGAAAATGATGTTTGCATTTTCCATCTTCTGGACCTATCTGTGGTTCTCACAATTCATGTTGATCTGGTATGCGAATCTTCCTGAAGAGATTATATATTTCAAAACCCGTTGGGATCATTACCGTGTTATCTTCTGGGTGAATTTCTTTATCAACTTCCTCTTCCCTTTCCTGGTTCTCATGTCGCGCGATGCAAAACGCAAGATGAAAATTCTGATGATTGCAGGAATTGGGATTGTCTTAGGACACTGGCTCGATGTCTATCTCATGGTGATGCCGGGTACAATGAAAGCAAACTGGGGTGGTTTCAACCCGATCGAATTCGGAATTATGGCAGGTTATGCCGGTCTGTTCATATATGTGGTACTCAATGCACTCTCAAAAGCGATGTTGGTCCCGCAAAAACACCCAATGCTCAAAGAAAGCCTTGCGCATCACCTCTAAGATATCCTTACCCCTCTTGATTATTTGCCGATAAAAAACTCAAAAATCGAAAAATGGATTTGTTAACTCTGATTATAATTGTTCTTGTCATTGTCGTCTCAGCGAGAATCATCAGGGTACTCGAGCTGTCGCAGCAACTCAGTGGTCATCCTGTTGAAGAAATAACTGAAAAAGACAACAAAACGCAGGGGGGGCTAATGTTGGTTGTCCTTATACTTGGGATGATTTTTATCGCTTATACGACTTACAGATATGGTAAATTAACTCTTCCCGCACCGGCTTCATCCGAACACGGCGTAAGTATCGATCGGTTGATGAATCTGAATTATGTCATCATCTTCACCGTATTCTTTGTAACAACCACTCTTTTATTCTACTTTGCCTATAAGTACAGTCACAGAAAAGAGCGTAAAGCCTCCTACATTTCAGATAATCACAGATTGGAAATTATCTGGACAGTTATTCCATCTATCGTGCTTTTAGGTATCATAGGCTATGGACTTACCGTATGGACACGGATCACGTCGGCTGATACTACAGGTGCCAAAATTGTCGAAGTGTATGGTCAGCAATTCAAATGGACTGCCCGTTATGCCGGAGCAGATAATACACTTGGTTTTGCGAATTTCAAAAAAATCAACGTCAGCAATCCTTTAGGTGTTGATTCAACTGACGATAAGGCAAAAGATGATGTTTTGACGAATGATCTTCATCTCAAGTTGAACGAACCCACACTCCTCATTTTCAGATCTCAGGACGTAATTCACAGTGCATATCTTCCTCACTTCAGGGTACAAATGAATTGCGTACCGGGTATGTTGACACAGTTCTTCTTCAAACCAACAATTACCACTGCTGATATGCGGACAAAGTTGAATGATTCTACATTTGATTATGTTCTGCTATGCAATAAAATTTGTGGGGTATCTCACTTCACCATGAAAATGAAAGTGATTGTTGATGATGAATCGGCTTATGATGCCTGGATGAGCAAACAAAAAACTTTTGCTCAAACCAATTCCGCAAAACTGAAAGAAAGTCCTGCTGTTAAACAAGAACCCACAGAAATTGTATCAAAATAAACCAGAACGTAAATAGTCAAGCAATAGATGGAAAATGTTTCACATGAACTGAGTCACGGCGACGCGCATGGTCATCATGAGCATCATGAACACCATGAACAGAGTTTCTGGACGAAGTACATCTTCAGTCAGGATCATAAAATGATTTCCAAGCAGTTCCTCGTGACTGCAATAGTGATGGCGCTATTCGCCATGTTCATGTCAATGATTTTCCGGTTACAACTTGGCTGGCCTGATCATAAATTTCCTTTTCTGGAATCCATCTTGGGAAAATGGGCAAAAGGTGGTAAACTCGATCCCGGTTTCTATCTCGCTTTGGTTACCATACATGGTACTATCATGGTGTTCTTCGTTTTGACAGGTGGACTCTCTGGTACCTTCGCGAATCTACTCATTCCCCTGCAGGTCGGTGCGCGTGATATGGCTTCCGGATTCCTGAATATGCTCTCGTATTGGTTCTTCTTCGGTTCTTGTCTCGTAATGACAATTTCTATGTTTGTTGACCAAGGACCTGCATCAGGAGGATGGACAATTTATCCGCCTTTGAGTGCCTTGCCTGAAGCTATTGGCGGTTCAGGGATAGGTATGACCTTGTGGCTCATTAGTATGGTGCTGTTCATTTGTTCGGCACTTCTCGGTGGTATCAACTACGTAGTCACTGTTGTGAATCTTCGCACAAAAGGAATGAGCATGACCCGCTTGCCACTCACTGTTTGGGCTTTCATGATCACCGCTATTCTTGGAATTCTATCTTTCCCTGTTCTGTTCGGCGCGGCACTCCTTCTAGTGTTCGACAGGAGCTTCGGAACAAGTTTCTATTTGTCGGATATCTTCATGAATGGTCACCCTCTTCCACACAATGGGGGTAGTCCGATTCTCTTTCAGCACTTATTCTGGTTCCTTGGTCACCCTGAGGTCTACATCGTATTAATTCCGGCTCTTGGAATTACTTCTGAAGTAATCGCAACCCAATCGCGCAAACAGATTTTCGGTTACAAAGCGATGATCGGTTCATTATTGGTAATCGCATTCCTCTCGTTCATCGTTTGGGGTCACCACATGTTTGTTACAGGTATGAATCCTTTCCTTGGTTCTGTCTTCGTATTTACTACATTACTCGTCGCAATTCCTTCTGCCGTAAAGGTCTTTAACTACATCGCAACACTCTACAGGGGTAATATCGTGTTCAGTCCGGCGCTGATGTTTGCTATTGGGCTCGTTTCCTTCTTTATCTCCGGTGGTATTACAGGTATTATCCTCGGCGACTCAGCTTTGGATATTCCTCTTCACGACACTTATTTTGTTGTTGGTCACTTCCATATTGTGATGGGAAGTTCTGCTATTTTCGGGATGTTCGCAGGGATCTATCATTGGTTCCCTAGAATGTTCGGAAGAATGATGAATAAAACCCTCGGTTACTGGCATTTCTGGACAACACTCATCTGTGTCTACGGTGTATTTTTCCCGATGCACTTCCTCGGGCTCGCAGGTGTTCCGCGTCGCTATTACTCAAATACGGCTTATCACTCTTTCGATACACTCATCAACATCAACTCAATGATCACTGTTTTCGCAATGATCGCCGGGCTTGCCCAGTTGATTTTCGTCTTTAACTTCTTCTATAGTCTCTACCGTGGTCGCAAAGCCACTCAGAATCCATGGAATTCGAACACCCTCGAGTGGACAGCACCGGTTGAACATTTACATGGTAACTGGCCTGGCGAAATCCCGACCGTTTACCGTTGGCCTTACGATTATAGTAAGCCTGGAGCAAAAGAGGACTTCATTCCGCAGACCGTTCCATTCTCCGAAACGGAGAGTTCGAACGCGGCGGGAATGCAATAACCGCATCCTCCCCCCTTCCCAACCCCACCTGGCCTCCCCAAATGGGGAGGGAGGAAATCAAATGCTTTCATTCATAACGAACTGACTCGTACTTA
>JAHEYM010000466.1 GCA_023251595.1 Bacteroidota bacterium | reverse complement strand
CATATCAGAAATATATCCCTGAAGTGGTGGTATTAATGCTCCCCCGACAATCATCATAATTAATAATGAAGAGCCCTGATTGGTATATTTTCCTAGTCCCGCAATCGAAAGTGAGAATATACAAGGCCACATCACCGAGCAAAATAATCCGCCACTGATGAATGCATAGACCGCAATTTTACCAGTGGTGAGTAGTCCGACAATCATCATCAGTCCTGCCATCGTTCCAAATAATGTCATGGTGAATGCAGGTTTTTCCTGTGAAAGAAAAAATCCGATAATCAAAATAATTATAAAAGGAAAATACCAGAGCAAATCTTCCATCGGACTGCCTTTTATATAATTCACGCCAAGAATAACGCCGTAAGCAATGATGGGAGCGATCACGATCATTAATCTTTTCATTATTTTTGAGAGATTAAAAACGCTTACAGCGAGTGTCCATCTCCCGATCATCAAACTTCCCCAATATAGAGAAATAAAATGTGAGGTCTGAGATGAATCAAGATTAAGAAAATCTTTATGTTTCATTAATGCCGGAAGATTCGATTGTATCGTGACTTCAACTCCGACATAAACAAAAATGGCGATCATTCCCAACACCAATTGCGGATATTTAAATGCGCCGATACTCGTTTCAAGATGAGATTCATTTTTGATCGGGGGTAATTTCGAAACCCCTAGAATAATGGCGAATAAAAGAAATGCTCCGCATAAAATCATATAGGGTAATTTAACACTATCGAGACTCGCGGTAGTTCCGCCTCCGGTCATGCTTCCGAATATCGCAAATGATAGTAATAAGGGACCTATTGTAGTTCCAAAAGAATTTATTCCACCTGCAAGACTCACTCTATGTGACCCTGTGGCTGGATTTCCCAAGGCAATAACATAAGGATTCGCCACAATCTGTTGCAAAGCGAAACCAAGTCCGACGACGAACAGCGAAGTCAACATTAATGGAAAAGATTGCGCACCGGCGGCCGGAACAAAACCTAACGCCCCGAGAGCTGAAATAATGATTCCGATGATTAATCCTTTTTTATACCCGATTTTATTTAGCGGATCACCCGCAAACATCGTGATCATGAAATAAATAAATGATCCGATAAAATACGAAAAGTAGAAAGCAAAGTCAACCAACTGCGATTGCCATTGTTTCAGATCGAAATGAGATTTAAAGATCGGAATGAGAATAGTGTTCGATGCAGCGACAAATCCCCAAAAGAAAAATACGGATATTAAAACAGGCAAGGAGGAGGCATTCCCTCTAGGGGCTTCAATGGTAACAGGTTTTACAGGTTGGTCAAGGGTTTGGCTCATGTTGGTAGGTTCATATTTCTTAACAGGACAAAGTGAATTAAAAAATCTGTTCACTCCGCTACTGTTCGAATAATTTTATTTTTTTTGCATCAACAGCTACCCTCCCCCCCCTCACCCTCGGTCCCTCTCCCAGGGGAGAGGGAAGTTCTGATTTCTACACTTAAAATAAACTAACTCGCATCATGAAATTTGTCAAATGGAAACTCATGCTGACAACGTTACCCTTCGTTGCAGCAGCAGTATTGGTAAAGGTTCTGCTCGAAAATTTTCGCGATTTTCATGGAATAATCGAGTTTTCCGACATCGGAATGGTTATCACGGGCGGCGTTTTCCTCATCGGCGTGATGCTGGCAGGAACGATGGCTGACTTCAAAGAAAGTGAAAAACTACCCGGCGAAATTGCTACAACGCTCGAAACAATCGAAGATACCATCGAAACGGTCGGACAGGCAAAACCGGGTTTTGAGATGAAAGAACAGAAAGTTAAATTGTTAAAACTTTCCACCTCGATCCATGATTGGTTATATAAGAAAATTACACAGGAGCAATTATTTCAGGAAATAGAAAACGCAAAATCAATCATGGATGCGATAGAAAAAACCGGTGCAACAGCTTATGCAATTCGCGGATTAAATGAACTTCATAATATAAGAAAAATGGTGACAAGAGTGGGCGTCATCTCAAGAACAGGTTTTCTTAGCACCGGTTATGCTTTGCTTGAAGTGCTTACGACTGTAATTATTGTTCTATTAATTCTATCGAAATTCAAAAGTTTTTTAGTCGAAGTAATTCTGGTGTCGTTCGTCACACAAATATTTGTATATATGTTGCGGCTTATTAAAGATATTGACGATCCGTTCGAATATGAAGAAGGTGCAGCTAAAGGTGCTGCGGAAGTGGAACTGTTTCCGCTGGAAGAATATATTATTCGTGCCAAAACAAGAATTTAGTTATGAGTTATGAGTTATGAGAGGATCTATATATATATTGAACAGGCTTAGCTGAATGTTCAGAAAATACTTAATTGTGATTCTTCCTGTTCATCTTTTGCGATTTTCTTTTTAGAAGCTTTTTTAGTTTTTTCGGGTGATGTCTCCGAGGACTCAGCGACAGGCTCAACTACGACGGCAGGCACAGCAGCCACAATAGATTCAACAAGCACCGGAGGCATTGTTTCAACAGGTTCATGATTTACAACCAAAACTGGATTTTCCTGAACGGGAATAGGAAGAGTTTTTTTCTTTTTCTTCAATCCGGGAGTTTGTCCGGCGAGATGTTGTGTTCCCAATTCTTCGAACATTTCTACAATCGGAATAAATGTTTCGCCAAATTCCGTGATCGTATATTCAACTCGAACAGGTATTGTTTTCGATTGTTTTCTTGAGATGATTTTATTTTTCTCGAGGTCTTTTAATTCCTGAGAAAGCATGCGTGGAGTTATTCCATCAATGTTTTTGCTCAGATCACTGAAACGCTTCGTTCCGGTAGAAATAATTGAAAGGATGACCAATTTCCAGCGGCCACCTATAAATTCATAAGTATGAAGTATTGGATGTTATGCAGGTTTCATAGCGCTTCTAAAGAACAACAAATGT
>JAHEYM010000093.1 GCA_023251595.1 Bacteroidota bacterium | reverse complement strand
GCCGTTCCCAAAGTTTCGATTGTGATTCCCAATTTAGTTGTCATTCTCTTGCTGACACTTGTACCACCAGCTCCATCATTCAACATAATTCTTTCATAAACAACATTCCCTTCAGTAAATCTTGCATTACCTGTGGGCTCTGTCATGAACCAACCTGTGTATGTTCCATTAAAGTCCGTAGTGAATTGACCGAAATCGCCTGCGCTGTTAAAACTCGGACCTGTAGATCTGAAGAAGTTGCCAGGTGCAGGGAATAGAATGTTAGCTGCGCCACTCACGTTGGGGGCATCACTTGCCAATACAACCTGATTGTAATAGCTGTATGTTGAGTTTGCTGATAAACCAGACAAGGTTAGTAAACATGCATAGGGAAGACGATTGGAATTTGTACTGGTTGCGCCTTCCATTATTTGTGGGAAGATAACTTCAGTGATACCCGCGATAAGCATGCTTGGTGAAATTCCTATGCTCAATGCTCCGGAATTGGCGGATAAAGTGTAAGCGCCAGGAGTATCAAAGATGACGTTAGTGAAAGAAGCAACCCCGGCAACGCAAGGAACTGTAAGTGTTCCTGTAATACTTCCGGGACCGCTGTTTACAGACAAGGAAACGTTTCCAGTGTAGCCCGGATCTAAAGAGTTCTCTGCTCTTCTTGCTTCAACTCTGATGGTTGAAACGGGTTGGAAAGCAACTTGACCTGTGGTCGCAAAGCTTGTGAATACAAGCTGCGTTGGTGGAGCAAGTACCGTGAATGGCGCGCTGTTTCCTGCTGCCAAAACATTACCTGATGTTCGAACCGCGTGAATGCTTACATTCGATTCCGCAACATTATAACTCACGCCACTTATTGTTACCGATGTTGTTCCAGCAAGAATAGTTCCTGTAAGTGTACCCGATAATGTTCCGCTTCCTGTATTTAAACTGATCGTAATATCTGTATTAACAGATACTGTTGAAATCACATTAGCTGCTGTTGCTGCATCTACCTGAACAGTGAATGGAGTGTTTGTAGAAACACTATTTCCTCCGTTGATTGAACTTACAAGAAGTTTGGTCGGAACGAATGGCGGACCACTTGTTACCAGAATTTCATCCATTCCGATTTCAGGGCGACTTCCGCTTGTTCCTGAGATGGAATAATAAACCCAACGCACATCAACAACCGGTTGATTGTTACATGCCACCGGTAAAATAAATGACAATGCTTCACTCGTACCAACAGTTTTGTAACTTGTCCCCGTTGCATTAGTAACATACTCTATAGGTCCCGGTACATCGGTGAATGCACCGCTTGTTCCAATTCTATATTGTGCACGTAGTCCGAAAAATCTGTTCTGACTTGAAGCATTATAAACCAGTTGTCCTTGTGTCGGAGAAATAGTAGAATTCCATGAAACATTAATATTATTTCTGCCTGTAGTATTTAAGGCAAGAACCGCAGAACCAAGTGTTCCACTTGTGCTGGTATTAACGAATGAAAATCCACCATTTCCAAGACCGTTCATACGCGATTGACTTGTTGCATTATATGCACCAAAATAATCAGAATAGGTCGGAGCAGTTAACACGGGATCCTGAACATTTGTTCTTTCAAAAACCATATTCGCAGGATACGATGCCGCAGGTGTTAGCGGGTCGAAAGATGTTAACTGATAGTTTGATGCTGAAAGATCGAAAGCATCTGGTATATATAGTTGAGGAAGTACATCGAATGGTGCACTGGTTCCGGGAGTTAAATTATTTCCGGATGTTCTTGTCGCAGTTAATTGAACACCTGCATCTGCAGCATTAAATGCGTAATCATATATAACTCCGGAAACTGTTGTGGTACTTTGTCCTGAGGGAATCGTGCCGGTAACAATACCGATCATTGAACCGTTTCCAACTGCAACTGAAATTGAAAAAGAAGTGGCTGCGGTGACGTTTGTAGCAATATTATTTATGTTGACAGAATTTACAACGATGCTGAAAGGTGTTTCTTCAAACACAAAACCACCACCGTTAATCGATCCAACAGAAAGTGCAACTGCTGATAAAGGTGGAGAAACTGTACTGCTCACAGAAATATCATCGAGTGATAGAGTTGGTCTTGTTCCGCTTGTTCCGGATTGAGAATAATAAAACCAGCGTACTTCAACCAATGGCTGTCCGTTGCATGCTGAAGGAAGAACCACTCCTGAAAAAACCTGCGATGTACCAATCGGTTTATAACTTGTTGGTGTCGCGTTTGGAACAAATTCATAAGGATTCGAACCACCATCTAATACGTCTGTCCATATTCCGGTATTAGTAACCCGATACTGAAGTCTGATTGCATAAAACCTGTTTTGTGATGAAGAATTGTAAGTGAGATTCGCACCATTTGCACCACTTCCATCTCCATACATTACGTCGGTCCATCCAAGTGTAACGTTTATTCTGTTGGAGGTATTCAGTGCCAAAACCGCGCATCCGATATTTCCGCTACTGCTCGTGTTTGTGAAAGTGAATCCACTTGCACCAAACGCTCCCCTTCCCTGTATCCTGGCACCGCTGGTTAAATTGTAAGCTAAAACATAATTAGCAGTCATAGAGCTCCCGAGTGTCGGGTCTTGCGTTCCGGTTCGCTGAAACATCATGTTTGCGGGATAAGTTAATGCAGCACTCGCCGGATCCCACGCAGTAAAGGAGTAAGATGCTCCCGTCGATAAATCAAATGCCGCCGGATCGGTTTGTGCAAACCCGCCTGCGACATAAAGAAAAAAGCCGACCATCATCGGCAAAATTCTCATGAGTAGTTTTGTGTTCATTGTTGGTTTTTGTTTTGGTTGAATTGTTTTGGTTAGTGAGAATGTTGGTTTTTAATTAATATTTGAATGCGAATTTTAGATTTTATTTCGCTGCAATATTCTCCGTCCGTCTTTATTGCAGTATAAAGGGCGTATTTTATTTCCATTATTAAACCGTTGCAATCCCGTAATAACAAAGACTTCCAACATTTTTGGGAAAGAAAAATAATGGTAATAGAGATCAGATCTGCAATGCTCTGCAATGCAATGAATTAAAAATATTTCATGGAAAATAAAATTTTCACACAACTACAAAAAGAAAGCTTCAAAAAACTTTTTGTGTTGCGGAGAAAAAATATTGCAGTAATATTACCTGAACATTCTCAGAACATATTCATAACAAGGACTTGAAAAATGATAATATCCGAAATCTGTGTTTATCCGTGTTATCTGTGAGAAAAATTTCTTTAGGTCTAAGTCGTTATATCACATTCTAGTTTCAGAATCCAAAAGCTCCGGAGGAGCGACCTCTTGGTAGGGCCATTTCCGATTCACATTCGCCCACGCGAGAAACAAAAGAATTCCAACTAAAATCACAATTCCTGCGTACAGCATATAAATAACATCGACCGAGAAAAATATATATATCCAAACAGATATTGCAATAATAACCGGAATCGGATACAACCACATCTTAAATGGTAATTTGCTTTTCCCGACCTTTCTTCTCCATAAAATGAGTCCAACCGATTGCCCCACAAATTGTATGAGAATACGCATCACAATTATTGCAGTGATAACTTCCTTCAACTTAAATAACAAAGAAAATATAAATGCTATTCCGCCTAAGATTAATAGTGACGTATGCGGAAAATTTAATCTTGGGTGAAGTCGCGCGAAAATCGAGAAGAATTTTCCGTCTTTCGCCGCCGCATAAGGAATTCGTGAATATCCAAGAATCGCAGAAAACAAAGACGATGCTGCTATCACAAGAATTAATGCTGTTGCGAAAATTGCCGCATTGCTTCCATAAATTCTCTCGAAAAATGTACTCACAATAAATTCCGATTTGCGTATCTCCTGCCAGGGTATCGCGCCCATAACGGCTACCTGCATGAGAAGATAAATAATTGCAATTCCAAAAATCGAAAATAAAATGCTTCGTGGAATATTTCTTTGGGGATCTTTTATTTCTTCACCCAAATGACAAATATTATAATACCCAAGATAACAATAAATTGTTTTCACAGATGCTTGTCCAAGTCCCGCGAAAAAAACTGCGCTTAGTGTGAAGTCTTTTGTCAAATCCGGAATAATAAGTTCTGAATGAAAGTGGGTAAGTCCGCCGAAAATAACCCATACCAGAGTTGCAATCACACAAGTCCATAATACTACCGAAATTTTTCCGACGGTGGTAATTTTTCTATATAGAATAATGATGAGCAAAATAACGAGTGCTCCCGCAACGGCTTTTTGTTGCCAGGTTTCTAGATGAACCAGGTATCCAAAATATTGTGAAAATCCGATTGCACCCGATGCGATTACTAATGGCGCCTGAATAACCGTTTGCCATATATATAGAAACGACATGAGCGATCCCCATTTTTCTTTTCCATACGTTTCACGAAGAAAAACAAAACTTCCTCCTGCAGCCGGCATCGCCGCGCCAAGTTCTGACCAAACCAAACCATCTGCAAACGCGAGAATCGCTCCCAGAACCCAAGCTATCAGGCAAATCGGACCATTCATCGCATCTACCACAAACGGTATCGCGATAAACGGACCAATCCCGACCATGTCGGTCATGTTTAATGCAATCGCATGTCGAAGCGATAATCCACGTTCGAGTTTCGGCGTCGTGAGAGACATCGTTTAATACGTTTTCTGCGGATAAGGAATAAATTTCAACCGATCAAAAAGCGTCTGCGTTTTCTCAATCGCACCCGGACCGTTTATATCAAATATTTGAAAGTTCTCATAATCTTCAGCGTTCATTTGCATCGTTCCCTGCGATTTATGTTCTGCAATTTCCCAGTTCACAACGATCTGATAATTCAACCGGTCTTTATATCCGAATTTCACCGTTCTATCGAGTACAAATACCGGTGTCGATATAAGAATCTTCGTTTCTTTGTAACCCTCTAACTGAGAAAATTTAGTTTTAATGGTATCCGATTTTGATGAAAAACCAACGCCGAGAATAATAGGTCTTTTTTCTGACGGCATCTCTGAAACCGTACGCAACGCCAGTATCGTCGCGGCTTTGTGATGTGCATGTGTTTGCGGATAGGGTAATAAACAAAAAATAAAATCGTAATGTGTGGTGGTCATTATTTGTTGAAGCCGATGCTTCACCAAAGTCGTATCCCAGATTGTATCTAGCGGATCTTTTTCATCCAATCCATATTTATCATCCTTCTGATCGAGGAAAAATATATTGCGAACACCAATAATTTTTCCTGCATTCATTAATTCTTTTTTTCGTATGCCGGGTAAATTTTCGCGACCAACTTTTTCATCCGTCAATTCCAAACCATAATATGACTCAGCAAGTGTAGAATATTTGTAACCACCTTCACCATTCGTAATCACGCACACATCTGCTTTACCACCCAGCTCGTGCGTTATTTTATATATAGTTGCGGCACAACCGGACTCATCGTCAGGGTGGGCAATAACAACCAGCACATTCGGACCCGCGAGTTTTTGGGAGAAGGTGTTTGAGAAGAAATAAACCAGAAATATAAATAATAGTATAGAATGACGTTTCATCGGATTGTGAGCTGATGTTCAGCGAAGATACAAAAAACAGACACGAATTGCACTAATTTACACGAATTATGTTTGTCGCGACCTGATTCACTTGAAAATGAATCATTCCTGTATCTCGTAGATTTTGGAAATTGAATCATTTTACATATCTTTGCCGTTACTAACTTTACACGTTACTATGATTGCAAGCTTTGGCTCCAAAGAAACTCAAAAAATTTGGCATGGCGTAAGAGTCAAAGGACTGCCGGGAGAAATTCAGGAGATTGCAAGACGCAAACTCAGAATGATAAACAATTCTGTCAGTATTGCAGACCTTAAAATTCCTCCTGCTAACCGGCTTGAAAAACTTTCGGGCGGTTTAAAAGGGTTTTACAGTGTCCGGATTAACGACCAATGGAGGATTATTTTCCGATGGATTGACGGAAATGCACTTCATGTCGAAATAATTGATTATCATTGAAATAATATAAATACGACTGGCAATCAATCAAAATTTCATCTTATGAAAAAACTAAAGAATATCCATCCCGGCGAAATTCTGATGGAAGAATTTCTCTTGCCTCTCGAAATTACTGCATACCGGTTGTCGAAAGATTTAGGTATCCCACAAACGAGGGTATCTGAAATTCTAAAAGGAAACCGGAGAATTACTGCAGACACGGCTCTGCGTCTTTCTTCATATTTTGGTAATTCCGCAAAATTTTGGCTTGGACTTCAGGATGATTACGATTTGGAGGAAGGATTAAGGACAAAGGAAGGTGAACTCAAAGCTATACGCCCCCTACAAAGCAGAGTCGCATGAGAGGTGTCATTCGACGCATGATTTTTGAGCTAAAAAAGGATTTGCGGCTCAGTATCATCGTGAATAAAGCTCAAATTCGAGGTGTTTTGAGCTTTATTTGCTAATTTTGTGAGCTATAAATGATTGAATATGCCAGCAACAATTACAGATGTAGGCGAATTTATACTGGATTTTATCCGACTTCACCCAGATTGTTCATCAAAGGATATCAGCGAATCGCCCGAAAACAAGGTAGGATATGCAACTATTAAAAGAGGAATTCAAGGGCTTCTCTCAAAGAATCTTATTACAGCTATTGGCAAAGGAAAAGCCACGCGTTATGAAATAAGCAAAACGTATGAATTATTGCACAGCATCGACACCGAACAATATTTTGAGAAAGAAATTGATGACCGTGAAATAAAATCGCGTTTTAATCAATCATTGTTGCGAGAGATATTAGTAAATGTTTCGCTGTTCAGCGAGACTGAACTTTCTGACTTAAATATTCATCAACAGAAATTCAAAGAGAACGTTTCGAAGCTTTCCAAAACTGAATTTAAAAAAGAATTCGAGCGATTGGCTATTGATTTAAGTTGGAAGTCTTCACAGATTGAGGGCAACACTTATTCGTTGCTCGAAACCGAAAGATTGCTTAAAGAAAAGGAAACAGCTTCCGGAAAAACAAAAGATGAAGCGAGTATGCTGCTGAATCACAAGGAAGCTTTGGATTTTATTCTGACTCATCCGAAATATATTCATCCTCTCAGCATTTCACGCATCGAGGATATACACAGCATCTTAGTGAAAGATCTTAATGTTTCGAGAAACGTTCGTACCAGACGTGTTGGAATTTCGGGTACTAATTATCAACCGCCGGATAATGAATTTCAGATCAAAGAAGCGATGAATGATATGTGTGAACTGGTTAACAATCACGAAATAATTTTCGATAAAGCATTACTCGTGCTTATGTTAATTTCTTATATTCAACCATTCGCCGATGGCAACAAAAGAACAGCGCGGATTATAAGCAATGCCGTATTAATAAACAATCAATATTGCCCCATTTCATTCAGGACTGTTGACTCGCTTGCTTACAAAAAAGCATTGCTGATTTTTTACGAGCAGAACAATATCAGCGCATTCAAGAAAATATTTATCGATCAGTTTGAATTTGCAGTGAACACGTATTTTTAAGGTGCGGCTTTATTTTTGATATTTACTTTTGGTAATTTTTTTCAAGTTCTTTATATCCTGCTCAATTTCCTTCAGGTTCTCTTCCTTTTCGATAAGTTTTTGCGTGATTCTATATTTTTCAAATTCTCCTTCCGATTTTTTTAGTGCTTTCTCGTGACTAATTTTCCCGGCATGGGTAAGAAGTTCTCTGCCGTTAAGTTGTAAAATAGAATCAAGTCTGTTAATCCAGTCGGTCATATACATTGGAGTATGTTGTTGTGCCATGGATTCAGCAAAGGCGAGGAATTGTTCCACCAATAAACCCAACAATTTTATTTCCTCTTCATTCAGATAATTTTTTGCAATACTCACATCGGGTTTTTTAATCTGTTGTGTATTCTTTTAATCGTTGGGTTGCTCAATTGCGGAACTGAGTACCTTGCGGTGATTTAACTCGAGAACCTACTGAAATGATAACATCAAGGTTGTAGTATTTTACCAATGTTTCTTGGGTTTTCCCTACAATAGCACCATGCTGAGTGGTATGTCGGAAATTCCGACTCACCACTTTTTCATCCAACTCCCCTTCCTTGAAAACGTTTTGAATGTGTTCGGTGATTGTGGTTCTTGCTTTGCCAAATAATAAACTCATCTGAATGCGAGTTATCCGAACTCTGAAGCGGATGAAAATTCCTGTTAAAAGCGCCTTTGAAATAAGATGTCCGACATCGGAAGATGTAATATCATATTTTTCTTTCTCGGCTGTTTCTCGTTCAATATAATCTAACAAATGATCATTTCTTATTCTGATTCTCTCGAACTGTTCGGGAGTTACCCGTACCTGCCGGCAATTTTTCATGTCTTTATAAAATTCCCATACAAGTAAATTTATTTTTAACGATCTCTCTATAAAATCATACCTTTGAAGCATTGAATAATCTTGTTATTGATCCCCCACATGCCCCGCCCCGCCCGCCCCCTTCTAATTCTTCTCTCCATGTTATTACTCGTTGGCATGCTGTTTCGAATGCAATTCAAGAACAAACCAAGAGACCAAAAACATATAACGAAATCTGCATATATTCCAGAAGAAAAAAGTGGAATTAAAAACGGCGATATCATTTTTCAAACTTCGCTTTCAGAACAAAGTAAAGCTATTCAATTGGCTACACCGGACTCGAACTCGGTAAACTTCAACAATTAAAAGAATTCGATCTTTCAAGCGAAGAAGTGAAAACAAAAATGTTTCAAAGATATGGCGACAAAATACCGTTCGAAGAAAAAGTAATTTCACCGGCTAGTATCTTTAACTCCGAATTCCTGAAAACCGTTGAAGAAAAATAATGTACAGCCCACTTCATCCGAAAACCCTTTTTTTATCTGTGAAAATCTGAGCGATCTGTGAGCAAAATAATTTTTCTATGTGATTGCACAGATCTTTTTCATATATTCGCAGTTCGCTATCTCACGACCAATGAAAATCCATATCTGCATTGTCTTTACACTTTTAACTCTAAGCATTTTCCTCATTGCCTGCAGTAGTGAAGAAAAGGAAAAAGTTTTTTCTAAAGAGGGATCGGTCGAAACTACAATTACCGTCGATCATCTTGATTCAAATAATGATGTGATAAAAACTACCCATAATGTTTGGGTAAAAAATCAAATTATTAAAAAATACGAACACCTCGATACCGTTCCCGCACTTGGAACGATGACACAAGACACAGTTAGTGGCGATGGCGAAACGAAAAGTGTTTCCATTGCGAAGGATTACGAATTATATATTACAATAAAATAATCAGGATGAAAAAGTCCCGCTTTATTAAATTGGTTCTCGTTGCCGCAACACTTTCTTCATGCGGAAATCAAAGAAGTGCCGACGAAAGAAAAGTGTATTTACGCTCCGATTCAACTGCTAACTATTCTCAGGCTCATTATTATGGTGGCTATGGCGGTTCTTATGGTTTCATGCCCATCGGTATGTTTATGGCTGGTCGATATAGTCGCTCCGGGTATTATTCTTCCTCTATTCCTCCAAGTGCAAATTTCGGAACCAACTCTTTTAAAAGTTCCGTTTCAAGAAGTGGCTTCGGCAGCAGTTCTTCTCATGGTGGGTCGTAATTTTTATTCATGAAACGACATAAAATAAATCCCAGAACAAACTGGCAGGAGAAAGTCGAAGAGCTTGGTTTTGGCTATCATTCAGCCGAAAATCTTTATTGGGATGAATCGGTTTTTTATGAATTTTCTATGTCTGAAATTGACCGCATTGAAAAAGCAACAAACGATCTTTGGGAAATTTCTTTGGAAGCGGTGCAGTATGTGATTGACAATAATTTATACAGCAAATTTCATATCCCCGAATGGTTCGTTCCGCATATCGAAAATTCATGGAATAACGATGCTCCTGCCATTTACGGTCGCTTCGATTTTACGTTCAAAAACGGTATTCCAAAAATGCTCGAATTTAATGCCGATACTCCTACTTCTCTTTTCGAATCGGCTGTAGTGCAGTGGTTTTGGTTACAGGACGTTTATCCAAATAAAGATCAATTTAATTCTATACACGAAAAATTAATCGCCTACTGGAAATATCTTAAACCGTACATGTATCATCACCCGCTTCATTTTACCTGCGTAAAAGATAATCTCGAAGATTTCACCAACACCGAGTATTTGCGCGATTGTGCGATTCAGGCCGATTTGAAAACAAGATTTATCTATATAGATGAGATCGGTTGGGATAGGGAGAAAAAAGAGTTTACCGATCTCGAAAATTTCTGGATTAAAAACATTTTCAAACTATATCCTTACGAGTGGTTAATTAATGAAGAGTTTGGTAGAAATATTATTGAAGATAAACAGAAAGCATATTGGATTGAGCCAAGCTGGAAAATGATTTTGTCGAATAAAGCGATTCTCCCGATTTTGTGGCAACTAAATCCAGGTCACGATAATCTGCTTCCGACTTATTTTGAAGCGGAGAAATATCAACTCGGACTAGATTATGTGAAAAAACCAATTTTATCGCGCGAAGGAGCAAATATTCAGATTGTGAAAAATGGTTATTTATTAGCCGAAAGTACAGGCGATTATGGTGAAGAAGGATTTGTTTATCAGGAATTGTGCCCGTTACCTGTTGCAGATGATAATTACGCCCTCATCGGCAGTTGGGTCATCGGACAAGATGCCGCCGGAATCGGAATCAGAGAAAGTAAAAATCAGATAACCGACAACCAAAGCCGCTTCGTTCCACATATAATTTCGTAAAAATTATTTTGTCTCTAATAAAACTTCT
>JAHEYM010000092.1:10035-10805 GCA_023251595.1 Bacteroidota bacterium | reverse complement strand
AAGCAAGTTTTTCTACCGAGCCTAATCGGAGACGGATGGCGGAGATGTCGCCCGCTGCATATTTATAAGTGCCTCCGAGCATCTCAACGACACTTTTTACTTCTTTATCCTCACCTTTCACGAGTAGAGAAATCGTTTCATCAAGCTTGGATTTGTCTGTAAGTCGCGCCGAGAGCGACAAATTCATCTTATGTCCGATTTGCGCGTGTGCCGAAACAGAGATGATAAAAGTGATGAGGAGAGCTCGTAGTTTTGTATGCATTTTTGGGATTTTATACTGCCTTAATCCGCAAATTTAAGCCAAAATTTGCCTGTTTTGAAGGTGAAACGTAACGACTGTTAACAAGTTATTCACGAAAAAAGCCGATATTTGCAGTTCTCCGGCATTTTTGTTATTCCCCGGCTGAAAAAAGAACTAAACTGAACATGGCTGACGATAAAAAAATTATATTTTCGATGATGGGGCTGAGCAAGACTTTCCCCCCTCAGAAAAAGGTCTTGAAGGATATATATTTATCCTTTTATTATGGTGCAAAAATCGGAATTCTGGGTCTGAATGGATCGGGTAAATCCACGCTGCTGAAAATTATCGCGGGTATTGAGAAATCGTACGAAGGCGAAGTGGTTTTTGTACCCGGTTATTCTGTCGGTTATTTGCCACAGGAACCAATTCTTGATCCGACTAAAACCGTTCGTCAATGCGTCGAAGAGGGTGTACAAAATATTATGGATATGCTTCATGAATATGAGCAGATTAATAATAAATTTTC
>JAHEYM010000092.1:0-10025 GCA_023251595.1 Bacteroidota bacterium | reverse complement strand
GACAATAAATTGGAAGTTGCAATGGATGCCTTACGTTGTCCCGAAGGCGATATTATGGTTTCCACACTTTCGGGTGGTGAGCGACGTCGGGTAGCGATGTGCAGACTCTTACTTCAACAACCGGATATTCTTTTGCTCGATGAGCCCACCAATCACCTTGATGCAGAATCGGTTGAATGGCTCGAACAACATTTGCAAAAATATGCAGGTACGGTCATCGCGGTTACTCACGATCGGTACTTTTTAGATAATGTTGCAGGTTGGATTTTAGAATTGGATCGGGGTGAAGGAATACCATATAAAGGAAATTATTCTTCGTGGCTCGAGCAGAAATCGAAACGTCTTGCGCAGGAAGAAAAGACAGAAAGTAAAAGACAAAAAACATTGGAGCGTGAGCTTGAGTGGGTTCGGATGGGGGTGAAGGGCAGGAATGTAAAATCCAAAGCCCGTCTCGCCGCTTACGATCGTATGTTGAATGAAGATCAAAAACAAAAAGAAGAAAAACTGGAATTATTTATTCCTGCAGGTCCACGTCTTGGCGATGTGGTGATCGAAGCGCAAAATGTTTTTAAATCTTATGGTGATAATCTTTTGATGGACAACCTCAGTTTCTCACTTCCTCAAGGTGGAATTGTTGGCGTGATTGGCCCGAATGGTGCCGGGAAGACGACGCTCTTTAAAATGATTATGGGAATGGCGAAACCGGATAATGGTAGTTTCAAAACCGGCGATACAGTTCAGATTTCTTATGTTGATCAATCGCATGATGATTTATTACCTGAGAAAACTGTATATGAAGTTATTTCTTCGGGATATGAAAATATTACGGTTGGTACGCGTTCGATTAATTCGAGATCTTATGTTTCCCGATTTAATTTCACCGGATCTGATCAGGAGAAAAAAGTCGGAACACTTTCGGGTGGAGAAAGAAATCGTGTGCACCTCGCGATGGCTTTAAAGCAAGGTGCGAATGTAATTCTGCTCTATGAGCCAACTAACGATATAGATATTAATACGCTTCGTGCGCTCGAAGAAGCACTCGAGAATTTTGCAGGTTGCGCAGTGGTCATTTCTCACGATCGCTGGTTTCTTGATCGTATTGCAACACATATTCTTGCGTTCGAAGGCGACTCACAGGTTTATTTCTTTCAGGGCGGATATACAGAATACGAAGAAAATAAAAAGAAACGTCTTGGCGACACAGGTCCTCATCGTGTGAAATATCGTCATTTGGTCAGATAATGCCATCAATTCCCAAAGGTACCCGCGATTTCCAGCCCGCCGAAATGTCGGGACGGAATTATATATTTGATACGGTAAAAAGAATTTTTAAGAATTTCGGCTTTCTTCCTATCGAGACTCCTTCGATGGAAAACATCGAAACACTTACCGGAAAATATGGTGATGAAGGCGATAAATTAATTTTCCGGATTCTTAATTCAGGCGATTTTGTCGAGAGCGGAAAATTGAAAAATATTTCGGGTGAAGAATTTAATTCTAAGAAATTAAGTTCTCTTATTTCAGAGAAGGCGTTGAGATATGATCTTACAGTTCCTTTCGCACGTTATGTTGTGATGCACCGGAACGATATTGTATTTCCATTTAAACGATATCAGATTCAACCCGTCTGGCGCGCCGATCGTCCTCAAAAAGGGCGTTTCCGTGAATTTTATCAGTGCGATATTGATGTAATCGGTTCTGATTCTTTATTGAATGAAATTGAATTATTACAGGTTATTGAGAAGGTTTTTTCTTCGTTGAATTTAAAAGTGACGATCAAATTAAATAATAGAAAAATTCTTTTTGGGCTTGCAGAAGCCATTGGTGCATCCGAACACTTCACCCAAATTACGATGGCACTTGATAAGTTGGAAAAGGTGGGTGAAAAAGCCGTCATCGAAGAATTAGGTCAGCGGGGAATAAAACCTGATGCAGTTGAAAAGATGGCAGCATTTCTCCGCTTTATTTCAAACGAAAAAATATCTTCAGATCTTGGAATATTATCAAGTGATAATCATTCAAAAAGCCGGTTAGAATATTTGACCAATATATTTAATTCCCCTTCAATTGGAGTCAAAGGTCTTGAAGAAATGAATTTCCTGATCAAACATATCAAAAGTTTTAAATTCGATTTTGCTGAAATAGAATTCGATCCTACATTAGCGCGAGGACTCGATTACTATACCGGCAGCATCTTCGAAGTGATCGCAAAAGATGCTGAAATGGGCAGTCTTTGTGGCGGGGGAAGGTATGATAATCTCACCGGTGTATTCGGACTTCCCGGCATTTCGGGTGTTGGAATTTCATTTGGTGCAGATCGTATATATGAAGTTTTAAAAACCTTAAATCTGATTCCCGAAAATACAGATCGTTGTGTTTCTGCAATGTTGGTCAATTTTGGTGAAGCTGAATTGGAATTTGCATTAAGCTTACTTGCCCAACTCCGCGAAGCCGGAATCGGCGCAGAATTATACCCTGACAACGCAAAACTCAAAAAACAATTTGCTTATGCAGATGCAGGAAAAATACCATTTGTGCTCATGGCAGGAAGAGATGAAATCCTTGAAAAAAAAGTGTCTGTAAAAAATATGCAGAACGGCGAACAGGTCACAATTACGGAAGATGAAGTGTCGGAATATATAATTAATGCTTCACATCAGTTTTAATTAACTATTAACAATTAATAATTAACAATTAACAATGAAAAGGAATTAGCACATTCTATTCCCCTCTGGAGAGGGGCAAGGGGTGTGTCACGATCTTTTGAATATTATATACAGTCTGTTATTAATTAAATGCAAAGAATTAAATATTTTCCAGCACAACTTTCTGTGTCCACCGCCGGTTCAGCCATCAATGATACCGCTTGGTTTGCTCTTGACGACACCCGTCGCAACCGCATACTCCGTGCCCGCACTTGTCTGGAAAAATTATTGGAGAATGATGCTGCGCTTTACGGTGTAAATACAGGTTTCGGTGCTTTATTTCGTCAACGGATTCCAAAAGATCAGATACATCAGCTTCAACATAATCTTTTAATATCTCATGCTTGTGGAACAGGAGAAGAAGTACCTCAGGAGATCGTGAAATTAATGATGTTGTTAAAAATTGAAGCGCTTTCTCTCGGTCATTCCGGTGTTTCTGTTGATTTGGTTCACATGCTGATTCAATTATATAACTGCAATGCACTGCCTGTTATATATACACAAGGATCTTTGGGTGCATCGGGTGATTTGGTGCCACTGGCGCACATGTCGCTTCCGTTAATTGGTTTGGGTGAAATGAATTTCGAAGGAAAGAAACAGAAGGCTAAGGATGTGTTACCAAAATGCAATCAAAGACCGTTGGAGCTAAAAGAAAAAGAAGGTCTCGCGTTAATTAATGGTACGCAATTTATGACCGCGTATGGTATATATTTACTTCTCGAAGCGAAAAAATTAATTCAGATTGCAGATAAATGTGCCGCATTATCTTTAGATGCTTTTGATTGCAATATCAATCCGTTCGATGAATTGATTCAGAAAGTCAGACCACATAAAGGTCAGATTGAATGTGCTGCAAATATTCGGGAACTGTTAAAAGGAAGTGAAATCATTCAAAAGAAAACAAAAGAATTACAAGACCCTTATTCATTTCGTTGTGTACCTCAGGTTCATGGTGCTGTAAGAGATGTGGTTGATTTTGTGGAAGGAATTGTGAATGTTGAGATAAGTTCCGTTACAGATAATCCACTGATATTCCCTGATGAAAACAGAATTATTTCAGGGGGAAATTTTCATGGTGAACCACTGGCATTAGCATTCGATCAAATTGCAATTGCATTATCAGAATTAGGTAGTATTTCGGAAAGGAGAACGTATCAATTGATATCCGGTCAACGGGGATTGCCGGTTTTTCTTAGTAAAAATCCGGGGATTAATTCAGGATTTATGATTCCGCAATATACAGCAGCAGCATTAGTGAGTCAGAATAAACAGTTGTCAACTCCGGCTTCTGTAGATAGTATTGTCAGTTCCAACGGACAGGAAGATCATGTCAGTATGGGTGCGAATGCCGCCACAAAGGCTTTTGAAGTTGTTAAAAATCTATATTCTATATTTGCGATTGAATTAATGACGGGAGCGCAGGCATTGGAGTTCAGGAGACCGTCGAAGTCTTCGAATAAGCTTGAAGGGTTGGTATCATCACTTCGTGAAACTGTTCCTTTTGTTGAAAAAGATGTATTGATGCACGAATTGCTGAATAATTCAAAATATTTTCTTCAACATAAAACCCTCATCCCCGACCCTCCTCCCACAGGAGAAGGGAGTGCGAAATCCCTCTCCCCCCGGGAGAGGGACCGAGGGTGAGGGCTTGAGAAGGGTCAGGGATGACGGTTGTCAATAGACCAAAAAATAATGAATTAAAAAGGAATATGAATATATATAAACATCCTTCAACATGAAAAATATATCTATATTAATTCTAATGATGATTGTTTCGCTCAGTTCAGTCTTCTCACAAAACGAAGATGATCGATTCAAAAACGCAGTCGATCGATATTTCAATCAGCTAGACTCTGTTTTTCCAGCAAAATATAAGATTAAAACTATTACCATATCGCAACCGGAAATTGAGTCTTATAAACCCTATATCGCGGAAATCAGACATTTTGACAAAACCGGTAATCTGGAATTGAACGAATTTTTTGATATTCACGGGGGCATAACTCATCTGCTCAGAATAACCCCTGATCCACTCGGGAAACTCATAATCGATAGTAGCGACCTCCGCATAACAAAAACCTGGACTACTATAGACGATAGAACACTGAAATCAGAGGTGGTCGATAACAGGCATGTTTTGATTGAGAGAGATGTATATGAATACAAACAACAAAATAATGTTGTGATTAAGACTGTAGAAACCTTATTAGATACCCGTTCGAAAATATCAGTATATACAACTGAATATAATCATAAACACTTGCCTGTTCTGAATATAGTTTTCGATTCTGCAACAAAGAAAGTAAATAAGGATATTTTTACTTATTCGGATAGTGGTAAATTGCTTACAGATACTTTCTATTATGAATCTGTTAAAACTCCGGAAACGATTATTGTTTATGAATATGATAAGGAAGGCCGGTTATCAAAAAAGCATCGGCAGGCTCCCGACTTTGTGAAAACAAAAAAGGAGACAATTGAATTAACCTATCATTATGATAAATCGGGCAGGGTGATTAAAATTGACGATACTCCCAATGCGGATGAAAGCGGATATCAGACCTATGAGTATGATACCGCAGGAAACGTGAAGAGGTTTGAATGGCATGCTCCAAATCAGGATCTGCACCATGTTGAAACATTTACTTATGATAAGGATGGTCATGTCCTGAAGCGTAATTCGAACAGGGCGGGAGATGGAGTGAGTAACTATTCATACGATACAAAAGGTTTGGTAACCGAAGTGGAGTGGGAAAGTCCAAATGAAAATCCACCCCCAAGAAAATATTCTACAAAATATTCTTATACCTTTTGGTAATAAGTAATTAAATATTTATAAACATATAGCCCAAAACATTCCACTATGAAAAAAACATTGAATATATTTTTATTGATGATTATTGGCGCCAATTTTTCCTTTTCACAAGATCCAAACACCTCCTTTAAGAGTGCAATAGACACTTATTTTGAAAAATTAGACTATGAGTTTCCTGCCAAATATAAAATCAAAACGATAACAATTGAACAACCGGAACCGGAAACAAATCGGCCCTATATAGCCGAGAAAAGACATTTTGATAAAACAGGCAGTCCGGAATTAATCGAGTTTTTTGACATCAACGGTGGAGTACTTCATACAATCAGAACTGTGCCTGACCCTATCGGAAAATTGACAACGGACAGCACTAAAACGGATCTTGTATATATATGGAGTTTCCCTGATGGACGAATGAAGAAAATGCAAACATTAGATGATCATAGAGTGATCAGGGGAACAGATGTATATGAATACGACAAGAAAAATAATCTTATTTCCCAAGTAACTACTTCAACACTTGACAACTATAATTATAAAACAAAATATACCACAAAGTACAATCGAAAAAATCTTCCGATCGAAAAAATGACTTTCGATTCTGCAAACAAGGTAACGGAGAAAGAACTTATGACTTATAACAAAGCCGGCTTATTGTTATCTGACATCTTGTTCGAAAGTGATGGGAAAGTGATGACCAATTCTACTCAGTATGAGTATAGCAAAGAAAATAAACTTTTAAAGTCAAGTACACAACTTTTCGATAATGGTAAACGGGATGGAGCCGCTTCGATCTCTGCATATTCTTATGACAGTTTAGGGCGATTGATTCAGATTGATGAATTAGGGGGTGAGAATGATAACGGCATTAAATCTTTTACATACGATAAGAACGGAAATGTTCTGAAAATTACAAACCGCTATCCTGATGAAGATGCACAGGAGGTTGAGGAATTTGAATATGATAAGCGAGGACTAGTTATAAAATATTCTTCAGGGGGAGTAAGTTTCGGTGTGACTACATACACTTATAATGAAAAAGGTTTAATGACGGAAATGATTTGGGAAGAACCAACCGACAATGACAATACGATCCGACATACTACAAGATATTCTTTTACATTCTGGTAAACATCTTCTCCCCATTTGAAGAGGTCGGGTGGGAAAAAAAATCCCCCTTTTTCATCGCGGAATGTCCACGATGAAAAAAGGGGAGTACCAGTATTGTGAGGGGGGGTTAGGATATTGACCTCCTTTCCATTTGGGGAGGCTGGTTGAGGTCATTTAGCTTTCATTCTTTTCAGATCGACCCATTCGTTCCACTCGTCGCCATAGTTATCATAATGAATCTTGTATTTACCGTCTTTGAATTCCATTATCATGGCGGGAAACCATGTTCCATTCCAAAGAACTTGCAATTTATCTCCGGCTCTCCATGTAAAGTGAATGCGGTCAGCTCCGACCCACTCATTCCATTCGTCACCATAACCGTCGTATTTGATGAACCATTTACCACCTTTTTCCTCCAGAACTTTTGCAGGGAAACGCGATCCGTTCCAATCAACTTCGCACTTCTGCGCTCTTACAGCCTCATAACCAAACAAAGCGGGGAGAACAAAAACCAATGCGATGAGAGTCTTTTTCATTTTGACTTTTAGTTTAAGGGGTCAAACATAATGAAAGTAAATGAAATTTGGATGAAAGGATGAGACTTCCCTCGCCGTCTTCGCCTGCACCTCGTTACGGCGGGCAGGCGGGAGAGGGATCGGGGGGGAGGGGTGGATTAGAAGAGTGATTTCACCCTTCTATTCAAGCACTATCTTTTTATGATACATTTTTAAACCGGCACTTAAATTAATAATGTACATCCCTTTTTTCAATCCGGATATATTTAATTCAATTTCAGATTTATTCGGTTGAAGTTCTGATGAAAAAACATTTTCACCCAAAAGATTTAGAATGTTTATCAAGGATTTTTCCGAACTGCCTTTCGATAGAGAAATATAAATTTTCTCACTTGATGGATTTGGATATATATTCATAGAATTAATCCCGTCCGAAAGATTATTTATTCCTAAAAGCGAATCGCAGATCGAAGGATGGATCGGATTCAGTTCGATTTCAGTTCCGGGGATCAGGGTATGCCCCGTAAAACCAGGAAAATTAGGAGCGTAGAATGTTCCTCGAAAAACTGAATTCATTGTGGGTGTAGTTCCTTGACTAAGTATCCCTGCATTAGCAACAGGAGAAATATATTTCCATACTGTATTTTTTGCACTATCAATTTCGAAAAAAGTTCCTGCAGGTCCGGTAGTAATAAAGAAAGAGCCATTTAGCAGAGGATTAACGCCGGAAATATTTGAACCGTAAAACCAGATCGGATTGGGATCGGTGTATGTCCAGAAAAGTGAAGATGGTAAATAAGCTGTAGAAACTCCTATCGGATAATGATTCAATGAATCCATATCGGGAATAAATATATCTATAGATGAATAATTTCCTGCGGGACGGTTTAATCCGTTATTGAATACAATGATTTTCCCTGCATTTGGGTACCCGGCAGGAATCCATGTCGGATTATGTTGACCGAAAAGTTTCTGATCCGCGGGAAGACCTCGATTATAAACCTGCGGATTTCCCCAACGATAGAGAATATCGCCTCCCTTGCCTGAGTTTCCTCCTGTGTGTGATGCTGCTTCAGCCGAAGTTGTGGAATGATCAATAATCCATAGTTCACTAAGATTATGTGTACTCACCAGAATCTGATCGAGTGCCGCATTATAATCAATTCCATTCATGTGAATCCAATCCTGTCCACTAGGAGGACCGGTCGTAAAATTAATATTTACCAATTCAGGATGTTGTGAAACTGTTGCATAATTTAATTTTGTTGAATCGAATTCCTGCACAAGATGATTCCAGAGATCCCATTCCCAGACAATAACTCCGGTATTTGTTCCGGTTGGTTGAATTTCAACAATTTTCTCACTCCACATCGAAGTGATAATATTAGTCGGATTTTTCCCATTCTGTATAGCATCAGCGGCGAGGTGTTTGTCCCAACAAATTGCCAACACATTTCCGTTCGGAAGTTGTCTGACATCATGGTGCTGGCATTGATTTGAATCGGATATAATATAATTCCAGGTCATGTTTCCGGACCAATCAAACTTTTGAATAAATCCACCGGTCCCTCCGGAAGTAAAAATAGTATTGTTTGAATTTCCGGTTCGGAGTAATGTGCCATCATCCAATAAATATACTGCTTGTCCGGGGTGACAGGTAGCATTCCATTGATGAATTAAAAGTCCGCATTTATCAATTAAAAATGTATTGTTCGAAGTATTAGGCGCAAATAATATATATCCATCTGTGTTGGGAATATCATACTGAAGTAACCCCAACGTTCGTTGAGCGTAACCTTGTAGATTAATGATAATCAAAGAAACGAATAATAGTTTTTTCATAATAAAATTTATTTTTTAACCTCCAGCTGAAGCAGGAGGCTAGTCATTCTATCATACAACTTATCCAATCTTCAACACTCCAGCAATTCGTAACAATTCTTTATTCTCCGAAATAATATTATCTGAACCATTTTTAACCATATACAACATTGCTTTTGCCAATTGAACAGAGCTGATCACCATGTCCGGGGTCAATAGTTTCATAAGAGGAAAAAACGGAATCATTAATTTATTAGTGAATGCTGTATTTGGATTTTTGTGAATTGGTTTAATTCCACCAGGACGGATAATATATAATTTTTTGAAAGGCATTTTAATTAATGCGTTCTCGGTTTGGCCTTTCACCCGTGCGAAGATTGTTCTGCTTTTTTCGGTTGAATCAGCCCCCATTCCACTCAAAAACATGAAAGTAATATTTGGATTGAAGCGGAGCATTGCCTCTGCGGCTTTCATTGTGTATTCGTATGTGATTTTGAAATATTCCGATTTTGAAACCTGCGATTGAGAAATACCCAAACACCACACACATGCGTTCTGTTCTTTGATAACATTTTCAAGTTGTGAATAATCTAAGAAATCTTTGAGAATAAGGGTTCTGATTTTAGAATGTTGAAAATCTAAAGGTTTTCTGACCAGCGCAATAATTTCATGAATATCATCATCAGTGATAGCTTGTCGAACTACTTCAGCGCCCACTAAACCGGTGGCACCGGTAACAATTATTTTCATGATTCAGGCAGCTTTTTTCCTTTGAAAAACGAAAAAGACTCCGCCAAAGATAAGCGCGCCTAGACCCGCACCACCAAAAATATTACGGTCGCCTGTAGCATCATCCATGTTTTTCTTTGAGTAACCAACATAACGCTGAATTTTTTCCAATTCCTGTTGTTGTGACTTTTTATCACCACCTGGCGATTTCATCGCTTTCATAGCTGCTTCTTCGTCGGCAAGATGCTTCTGATGTGAGGCGGTCTCTGAGCTTACAGAAGATTGTAGAGTGATGGTGTAAACGATGAGACCGATACCAATTGCCAGAAG
>JAHEYM010000465.1 GCA_023251595.1 Bacteroidota bacterium | reverse complement strand
ATTTGTTTCCATCGGGATTTTTGCTTCCGCCATTGCTGAAAATCAGATCGTCGCATTTGTAATCGCGGTTGCGCTTTCAGCATTTTGTTATCTTGGTTTTGAATTTCTCGGTTCCTTCAAATGGTTCGGCCACATAGACAGTATCATTCAGCAAACCGGAATATATTCGCATTATGTTTCGATGAGCAGAGGAGTCGTGGATACACGTGATGTAATTTATTTCGGCGGTGTCATTGCTTTCTTTCTATTGTTAACAAGAACGGCCATTCAGAGCAGAAAATGGAAATGATGAATTCGCCTGCAAAAAATAATCGGAAAAATGATTGGATCCAACTGATTCTTGGATTGGCGATGATTATTTTTTTGAATATTATTTCGTCGTTTATCTTTACACGGGTCGATCTTACATCGGAAAAGCGTTTCACTATTTCACCCGCAACAAAGACACTATTGAAGGATTTGAAAGATGTTGTGCATGTTAAAATATATTTAGAGGGTGAATTTCCTGCACCGTTTAAAAAATTGAGAAATGCAACAAAAGAAATGCTGGATGAATTCCGAGCATACGCGGGTGATAATCTGACTTACGAATTTATTAATCCTTCCGCTTCGAATGATCAGAAGGAACGCATTCAGGTTTATAATTTGTTGGCGGATAAAGGTCTTCAACCAACCAATTTAAATGTAAAATCAAAAGATTCCAAAACGGAACAATTTATTTTTCCGGGTGCAATTGTCAGTTTCGGAACGAGTGAATACCCTGTTCAGTTGTTGAAAAGTCGCATTGGTGTTTCTTCTGAAGAAATGTTGACTTCATCGATTGAAGGTTTGGAGTACGAACTCGCGAATGCCATCAAACGATTGACAACTATCGATCATCACAAGGTTGCTTTTTTAGACGGACAGGGTGAATTAGATACACTCTCGGTTGCAGATATATATAGAACGCTCCAGAATTATTATGAAGTAAACAGGGTAACAATCGGGGGACAATTAAACGCTTTGGATGGAATAAATGCATTGATAATTGCCAAACCAACACTTCCTTTTACTGAATATGATAAATTTATTATCGATCAATTCGTAATGAAAGGTGGTAAAATATTTTGGTTGGTGGATATGATGCGGGCTTCGATGGACAGTCTCTCAAAAACAACAAATTTTCTCTCGACAAATATGGAATTAAATCTCGACGATATATTATTTAAATATGGCGTTCGGATAAATCCTGATCTTGTACAGGATGAAAAAGGAGCTCCCCTCAAGATGATTACGGGCAAAGTTGGAAATCAGAACCGCGAAGAATTGAAAGCGTGGTTTTATTTTCCGCTCGTCATTCCAACCGGCCATCATCCGATTGTGAATGCGTTGAATGCGGTTCGTTTTGAATTCAGCAGTTCGCTTGATACGATTTCAGTTCCTGATGTGAAGAAAACTATATTGTTAACTTCTTCCGATCATGCAAAATCTATTTATACTCCGGTTCTGGTCTCTTTTTCGATTATGGAGACGGACGCGGATATCAGACAATTCAATCAGAAAAATATTCCACTTGCCGTTCTGCTTGAAGGTAAATTTCAATCACTCTACAAAGGCAGAATACCAAAAACCTTATTGCAGAATAGTGATTTCCATTTTACAGAAAACAGCAAACAAAATAAGATGATTGTAGTGGCTGATGGAGACGTAATTAAGAACACGGTATTGAGATCGAAAGGTATGTATTATCCGTTGGAGTACGACCGAAATACAAATCAATATTATGGAAATAAAAATTTCATCATCAATGCATTGGATTATCTTCTTGATGATTCAGGATTAATTACCGTTCGTGCGAAACAAGTGAAGCTACGGTTGTTGGATAAAACAATAATAACTGAAGGTGTACTGAAGTGGCAGATTCTTAATATCGCAATTCCGATATTCATCTTAATTGTGGTTGGGATTGTATGGAATTTAATTAGAAGAAGGAGATTCACATGAACCCTCATCCCCGACCCTTCTCCCAAAGCCCTCACCCTCGATCCCTCTCCCAGGGGAGAGGGAGGTCGGACTCCCTTCTCCATTGGGAGAAGGGTCGGGGATGAGGGTCTGAACTGCAATATATATAATAAAAGAAACTAGTTATGTTAACAAACTTTTTAAGTAAGAGA
Source organism: Bacteroidota bacterium (assembly GCA_023251595.1). Lineage (GTDB taxonomy): Bacteria > Bacteroidota > Bacteroidia > AKYH767-A > JABDAW01 > JAHEYM01. Next base: position 782 of record JAHEYM010000465.1, on the reverse strand, counting down.
AATTCAATCGCGTTGATTGCAGTAATTGTTTTGGGAGGAATTTCTGCATTTCTTTTGATGCACGATTCGAATACGAGCATGAACGATGATTATCACAATTTTGCTGTTGAAGATACAGCATCAATTACAAGGATTTTTCTTGCCGATAAAAGACCTTCTCAGATTTTACTCGAAAGAACGGGGAAGGGTGAGTGGATGCTGAATGGTAAATATATAGCCAGAAATGACGCAATCTTTAATTTGCTCACCACCATCAAAAATTTGCAGGTGAAAAGTCCGGTGGGCAAAGCAGCAAGGGATAATGTGATGAAACGTCTTGCCGCCTCATCCACCAAAGTGGAAATATACGCGGGTAAAAATTTATTAAAAACTTATTATGTCGGAGATGCAACACAAGATCAGTTGGGTACACACATGCTGCTTGAGAAATCGAATGTGCCTTATGTCATGGAAATCAGAAATCATAACGGCTATCTTTCAACAAGATATTTTACCGATGAAATGGATTGGCGTGACCGCACATTATTCCATTATCAGATTAAGGATATTTCGACTGTTAAAGTTGAGTATGCCAACCGCACACAATCTTCGTTCACAGTAGACGCAGAAAAATACTCAATTAGTGATAGTTCAGGTAAAAAGGTTATCCTGGACACGGGTATCGTTACAAATTATCTTGCTGCTTTCAGACAAACGAATTTCGAGGGATTTGTAAAAGATATTCAACCCGAAATGAAGGATTCTATTTTGTCGAGCACACCCATTTGTAAAATAAGCATTAC
>JAHEYM010000091.1 GCA_023251595.1 Bacteroidota bacterium | reverse complement strand
TGCCATCCCAATACCAAAATTGCTGTAAGGTTGTATCATAAACGAGAAGACCGAGAGCAGTTGATTGTGGTACAAAGGCAATTCTTTCGGCGGTTGTGAAACGCGGAATAAGAAGACCTTTATCTAAGTTTGGTGAATTAAGATCGAGTATAGCCGAAGGGTTGGGAGTGTTGGTTCCAATTCCCACATTGTTCTGTCCAACCGATTTCTGTGGTGCATGAATCAATAATAATAAAAACAGAAATATCACACTCGCAATAGGGAGACCGTTGAGGTAGCGATTTTTCATGTCGATTGAGATATTGAAGATTCGACGCAAATGTAGGAATATTATTTCTAAAAAACAGAATTGTTTCGCCTACCAAAACATGATCATGACCAAGATCATGTTTTATTCACAAATTATTTTGAATATTTGTGCCACATTTCGCAAAATACACTTCTAAAATCAAAAACGATGAGAACTAAAAATTCAATCTTTATCCTTGCGGCACTGATCGTTACCTCTTCGATCCTAATGTTTTCTTGCAAGAAAGAAAAAGCAGATAGTGATACAACAGGAGCTGCAGATAACAATCTCGCTGAAAATGCGGCAAGTGATATTATTTCTATCGGAAGTCAGGCGAGCGACAATAGTTCAGGCGGACTTGTCTCTTTCAGGACGGGATCCGATGATCAGGTCTTGTCATCCTGCGCAACTGTGACAAGAGATACAGTTGCGAGAACTATTACTGTAGTTTTTAGCGGCTCGACTTGTCTTGATGGACGAACAAGAAGCGGTTCGCTGGTTTTTAATTTCTCAGGTTCAACAAATGGAGCAAGATATTTCCGCGATCCCGGATTCAATTGTTCTATTACAGCTACGAACTATATAGTTGATGGAAATCACATCACGATAAATAATAAATCGATAACGAACACTACTCCTGTTGGTTTTAATCCGACAAGCACAAATGAGACATGGCATATATTAGCTGATATAAGTATTTTAAAAGCGAATGGTGAAACAGTGGGTTGGGTATGTGACAGAACAACGACACTGTTGAATACCAGTACAACTTATACCAATGCTTCCACTCCGATAAATTGGTTGGCAGCACGAATTGGCATAATGGGATCTGCAAACGGTACGAGAGCGAATGGTGAAACTTTCTCCATTGTCGTGATCTCGCAATTGGTTCGCGATTTTGGTGCATGCAATGTAAACGGCAGACATCCATTTATTCAGGGTTCACTCGATTATGCGCCAAGTGGAAAACCGGTAAGACATGTTGATTTCGGAAATGGTAGTTGCGATTTAAATGCAACTGTGATGATCAACAACGTTACTTATAACGTCGTTTTACCGTAAGCACAAAGCGATTGTTTTAAGGTATGCGACTCCAGGATGGAACCGTAGTTTTGGAGACCATCTTCACACTGATACCGTCATTACCGTAAGAGTTTGCTTTTGTGGTTTTTAGATCCGCACCCTCAAGCACCATAGCTTTTGCGTCCATTCCATAACTCTTCTTCGTTCCGTTCAAAGCCTCCTCTGTATAATCAAGTTTGGCTGTTAGACCACCATCCACTTCATTGGTCTTAAAATCCATCGCATTGATTATACCGACTTTAGCCGAACCCGACATAAAACATCCTGTGCACCCTACAGACGCACCGACACCTACGATTGTGGTGAGTTGACTCTTCTTCCAGTTGTATTTTCCGGCAACCCATGGACTGGTTGGTGTAATTGAATTAAAATATTCGACACCAACTGATTCACATTCGAACGAAAGCGTAACCATTTTTGCAAATGTTATTTGCATTGTTTTGTCCTTCGGGCATTCAGGAGCAGTCAACTTTTTACGTTTATCCAATTCCAGATCTTTCGCAGAAAATTGAGCGTATCCTCCCTGACAATAATTATCCATATTTGTTTGAGGACCATCACAAAAATATGTTGTGAAATTCAGACCACTGATAAAAGTATATATTAATTTATTTGAAAAACCGGCGCGGATAAGATCCATCCTTTCATACATCGGTTTATCATAAACACGATTCATGAGATCAGAAGTCGCATCGTAATAATCATTTTGAAGTTTTTGTAAATCATCACCAAGATTTATGGTGAGACTTTTCCATTGCATATATAAATTTTTAACGGCAATCTGATGATTGTGCCATGAATCCATCATTGCTGTGCAGAAACAATTTTTCATACATTTATCGTCTTCTGCTTTTGCACATTTTGAAATACAATCTGTATATTTTGCACTCCATAATTTACCGTAATCATCAAATTCTTTTATGGCGCGTTCTTCTATTTCAGATTTTTGTTTTCTGTATTTTTTATCGAGTTTATTGCAGATTTGAAAACATATATCGGTCATCGATTGAAACATAAAATCTTCAGTGGCATAGTCCGGATTTTCGGATGCACCGTTATGAGATTTCGCTTCATCTGCGAACTTCTGTTCGTTTCCCATATTTTCTGCCAATAGTTTATTTGTCAATGTAGGACCGTTCTGACAATAATCTTCATATCCTTCCCATTTTGGGAATTGAGGAATACTCATTTTGTTTTTTTCTTTGACCACGGCACTTGATACAGAAATATATTTAGTGGCTTTTTTTATAGCATTTTTTGCTTTTTCATAAGGAAATTCCGGACCTGTAAATCCATCGTCGTCCTCTTGTCCAAAACCACAACTACCCTTAGCGCCTTCAGCGACCTGTGCCACCTCAGAACCAAAGCCTACAGTGGCGCCACGGAGAATCTCCTCGTAGGCATCGCCAGGTTGTCCTCTTTTTAAATATATAGCTCCCATGCCCCGGTGTGCCGGTGGATAATCATCGTCAATCGCGAAACATTTTTTATAAAATAATTCAGCTTTTTTATCATCACCATATTCAAAAAGACTATTGCCGATTTGGGACAGAACGACTAATAATTTGGGATCGAGAGAATTGGCATATAACAGAACGCTTAATGCTTCAGGAATCTCATCCATCGTTCTGAGAAGTCCACCAACATTATTTACGACTAATGCATCCCCGGGTAATAATGAACCGGCATCAAAAATAAAATAAACTCCGAGGTTTGCATAATCTTTACTCGACAGTAAAAAAGTTCCTACAGAAGATTCTTCTCTTATCTGATCGGTGCGTATTGGTTCACTTGTAGGTCGCGTTACGGATTGCGTGTGGGCTTTTTGTTTTTCGTCGATACTTAATCTTTTTTCTTCCCAGGTTTTTTTCCAGGTATTACAATAGGAAGCGAAAGAATCTGTGTTGAACGTCACGATCGTGTCAAGATTAGCTGAGGCAATTATCGATTGTGGAGCTCTGGATGCATTTTGCGATGCGATGGCAGAATTCTGCATCTGCATCGCCTTTGCTCTCATCAATTCAAGCTCAGCTTCTGTTGGAATATAATCGAGTTGTGCAAAACAACGAAGAAAATATATTGTAAATAATAATATAATTAAAAACGTTTTTTTTATCATCTGTGGAGATCCCAACTTATATTTTGCTCTGCATGATCTGCCAAAACAATTTTTACTTTTCCTGATAATTTAGGGTCAGTCTTTTTTCCTTTGCCATCCACATTCCAGCTCGCCCAGGCATACCCGGTATAGGGGTCTTTGGTGTCTTTCAGAATACATTTTCCGCAGGTATATTCGGACGATTCGAATCCTTCCGCCTTTCCTTCACCAATAGCCATCGGACCATCGCTGTTAATACTGATTGTATATTTATCTGTCCCAGGCTCAAAAGATATGATCACTTCAATGTTGTCGAAGGCTCTTGAACCATTAATCTTCCCTTGCACAAAAGTCAGATAATGATAAAAATCTCCGGGTAGAATAGCATCGGTAATCTCACATGGTTTTGTATTTTTAAAACAAGGTACATCTCCTGTCGAAGTAATTTCAGTTGCGGTGTAATAAGCATCCGACATAGTGCAGTTTCCTTTGCCTTGCTTTCCGCTAGGAGTCCACTTACTGGTCACTTCTATATCCCATTTAGTGGAAGCTTTGTCAGTATGCTTATAGATAGTTTCAGTCACTTTTTTTCCTTCATTTATTTTTCCGGTATGAATTGTATCCTGATTGGTATTTTCTTCTACGGTGATTGTACCTGTCCATGGGCATAAATCTTTTTCTGCCAATTTCTCAACAGCTTTTTTAATCAATTCTATATATATATTCCCAAGATTACCTTTCATTACCACATATCCGCTTGAACTAACTGAGGTTCTTGCCTGATCAATGATAGAAACTGATATCATCCATGAATCAGTTCCTACGTTGCCGAAAGAAGATGTTACCATATAACGTGCACCTATTTCTGCTCCGATAATATCAAGAACGCTTTCTTCATTGCAGGTTAACAGCTGTCGTTGTTTCTCTTGCGAAATCATTTCTCTGATCTTCGCCATATTCATAACTCTTAAGCAGGGAAATGCCAGACTTATTTCGTCACGAAGCGCTTCATTCACAAGTTCAGGTCTGACCCCGTTTTGTTGATAATAATAACTTGTGTATTGGTCTTTAGTATCGCTTAAAATAACTCTCGATTTTTTTTGTTGCCCCCAAACGTTTCCCGCCATTATAATTGTCAGCATGAAAGAAATTAATATTTTAGACAATAGATTCATTCGATATTTATATATGTTTTTCATAGCGTGAATCATTTGGAAATGGTGATTTTACATTTAGGAAGTGCTTCGCGAAGGGAATTAAGTTCAGCATCTGAAATCGGATTTTTGTCTAATTGCAACTTTTCTAGATTTTTAAGTTTAGTCATGGATGAAGGTAATTTGGCAAGTTGATTTAATTCAAGAGAGAGCTCTTTAAGACTATCAAGATTCCCAAGTTCTTCCGGCAGACTGGTCAGCGCATTTCTGAAAAATGATAATCGCTTTAAATTATGCATTTCACCGATCGAAGCCGGAATTGATGTTAAACCTTTTCCATTATTCATAAAATAAATCTCTTCAATATTCGACATTTTCGCCAACACATTAATCGCACCGTTAAAATCGAAAGAGCTTCCTTTGGGTAAATTGCAGATTATGAGAAATGTCAGATCATTTAGATTTTCAAATCCTTCGGGCAAAGCTTGTATATGATTGGAATTTAAATTTATATTAATAAATGAAACATCCGATGGATGTTCGATCAATTCCGCCAGCGTTAATTCCTTGTTATCATCAAACACTTCCTTGTCTTTGAAATGCGCAGTGTCGGTCGTGTTTTGCACCATCATGTTATTCATACTTCCACCCAATACTTTCATGAGTGAATCCATTTGTCGATGCGTGGCTGCAGTATCTCCGATTTGTGCCGATGCAGTATAGGTGCAAACAACAACAGGAATGATTGCCAGAAATGATATAATCTTTTTCATATTTATTTAATTATTTTTTTTCAACCTTTCAACCCATCAACCCATCAACCCATCAACCCATCAACCCATTATTGTTTAATAAATTCTACCCTTCGGTTATTCGCTTTCGATTCGGGTGAAGTATTCGGATTCACCGGTTCAGAGGCGCCTTTTCCATCGGTTGTCATTCGCGATCCGTCGATTCCAAAATCTTTAGTCATTGCAGCTTTCACAGAAGCGGCTCTGCGCTTCGATAAATCAAGATTTAATTCATCTGTACCATCGCTATCTGTATGTCCAACGATTTTTACTTTCACGGTTGGATTATCTTTTAAAACCTGAGCAATTTCTTTCAATGTTCCATAAGATTCCGGTTTAATATTATCTGAATTAACATCAAATAAAATCCCGTGTGTAACTAATTTACCTTCCGTCATTAATTTACTTCTGGCATCTGTTGTACCTTCAGCATAACGAACATTTGAGATCAATGCGTCGAATGGATGATCCTCCAACCAAGCCCACATTCGGAAAATAATTGCGTTATAATTTCCCTTTGGCAATGCCTTTGGAAGATCCAATACTTTAGTCGCATTTATGTAAAATCTCAATCTCTCTTTATTTACAGTGATAGAAACCCGAAATTTTTCAGATGGTTTTCCTTGAATAGTCTGATCGTTGAGATCTGTATTTGCACCTGCATCGACCGCGTTGCCATCTGTATTAATTACCGATTTTGTGAGAAATCTCATAGTACCATCGCCCTGATTTTCAGTTAAAACCTGTAATCCTGTATTCCCTGTTGGATCTGATGCATCGGGCACCTGATTTTTATTCTCGAGAGCGGTAAATTCTATGTTAAAATTTCCTCCTCTGTCTTCTCCCGCCAAAATCATATCATATTCCAAAGTATAATTTTCAGGAAATGAATTCGAGACGATCGAAGGTAGATAAGTTGTAGAATTACGCATTTTTAACCATTTACCGGGATTTTTGGCATTGGTTACGACCTCGCCCTTACCATTTGTATTCCATTTTCCGGGAAAATCACCCACGTTATCCTGTGAGAAATCATCAAAGAAAATAACTTTGTCACCAGGGACAAAATCAAATTTAGAGAAACTCTCCAATTGAGCTGAGATGCGGACTGTTGCGGCAAACAACAAAATGATGAATAGACCGATGATTTTTTTCATAATAAAGACTTTTAAGGTTTAGATTTATGAGGACGAACAAGTACACTTTCCTTATGTCCTGGGGAACGTTAGGAACAACAAAGATGAGTATTATAATTGAATTGAAGGGTGATAAAAACAATTCATTAGCGAGAAATTTACACATTAATGATAATCAATAAGTTACAATAGGCAGGTATAATAAAAAAGGGCCGAAGACTTATTCGACCCTTTTTTTTACTGTCAGTTGAGATATTCCGGTTTACGGACTACTGATCAAGACGTTGTTTACAACGTCTCTACCCCTTATTTCACCGGATTCATAATAAACTTCGCCATATTCGTTTTTGTGAGATATTGGTTTGCAAGTTTTTTCAGATCTTCAGGTTTAAGATTATTTATATAATTGTTATAATCCTGAATTTCGAGAATGTTTTCTTTGTTTATTGAATTTGAATAAATTAAACTCAGCCAGAAACGATTCTCTTTTAATGCAGTTTCGCGTTCACGGATTGCTGTTTCTTTCAGTTTCAGTAAATCTTTATCATCACAACCGATTTCTTTGATTTTGTCGATGGTTTCCCATGCAGTTTTGATCAGCATATCGACGTTTTCGGGCGCACATCCGAATCCGATATTAATCGTATAATTTTCTTTCGGATAATGTTCCATCGATGGATTCGCTCTCACACCATAAACACCCCCTTTTTCTTCACGTAATTGTTCACGAAGTTTGATGCTCACCAATTGCATTAAAATATTCAAATCATTACGATTTTTACGGGTATAAACAAAAGGTCCTGTGAGTTTAATTGCAACAGTGCTTTTTGGTTCTACCCCGCGTTTGAAAGTTTTTTCTACAATTCCTTTTGGTGGAACAACTCCTAAATCTTTATAGCTTTCATTTTTCTTGAGAGAAGGTAATGAACCAAGATATTGTTCAACCAATGGTTTAAATGTTTCAGGAACAATATTACCAACGAATACAAAAGTAAATCCATTTGCATCCGAAAATCTTTCTTTATATATTTTATAACATTTTTCGATATCGATTTCGGATAATTTTTGTTCCGTCATCGGCATTTTTCGTAGATTATATTGATTCATGGTAGCCATCACTGTATCCTGAAAAGCAGCGTCGGGACTTGAACTGCGATTTTGGAGAAATCCACGTTGCTGCTCAATATATGCTTTAAAATCAGGATTGTTTTTATTTGGATGTGTGAAGTAGAGATAAATCATTTGCATCATTGTCTCTGCATCTTTTGGAGAACACTGTCCATTAAATCCTTGTTGGGTTTCTCCGATACTTGGAGATACGCCGACCACTTTACCAGATATAATTTTTTCTAATTCAGTAGAACTGAATTCTCCAACACCTGAATTATCAAAAATAGAAGCGGCATTTGATGCGGATAAATAATCTGCATCAGAACATAATGAGGTTCCGCCGAAACTGTATGAATTAAAAAGGATTTCATCATTTTTAAAATCGGTTGGTTTTAATATCACCGTAACACCATTCGATAATTTCCATGTAGCAATTCCCAGCGGATTCGGTTTATCCTCTCCAACAACTTTTCCCGGGGTTGGTTTTTCAGACATAAGTGGTTTAGTAATTACTTTGTCTTCGTATGGTTTGATATCTTTTGTCAAAACATCGGTGAGGATTGATTTAATTTTTTCGTCGGTTGGGAGAACACTTCCTGCTTTATCGGGAGCCGTAATAATAACGATAGCATCGTCTTCATGTATCCATTTTTTTGCCAACGCATTTACTTCATCCAACGTTACATCGGGAAGATGTTTAGAATAAAATACATATTCAAAATCAATTCCCGGATCGGGCTCCTGCTCTAAGAAATACGAAACGAGTCCACGGGTAAGATTACGGGATTCGGTTTTTTCTCTTTCATTAAATTGTGACTCTTCTTTTCTCAATACTTCCTTTTTAACCCGATCCAATTCGGTTGCTGTGAAACCATATTTTTTCACCCGTTGATTTTCAGTCACGAGTGTTTCCAGACCTTTTTCAATTCCTCCATCTTTTACAACAGCTATCGAATTATATACATTTTTAGTTCGCACCAGACCCGAATAATCAGTACCTGCAAATGCAAAAGGTGCATTTTCCTGTTGTTGTATTTCTCTCAGGCGAGCGGCAAACAATGAATTATATACATCGATTACCATTTCATTTTTATAATCATTTAATGTTTTTTCAATCTCTTTGGGTTGCTTATACATTAATTGAACTGCTGTGTAAGACGCTTCTTTATCTGTTGCTTTCGAAATCATAATACCTTTTGTATCGGGAACAGGAAATGATTGAAGAGGTCTGACATTATCTTTTTTCGGCACTTTTCCGAATTCCTCTTTCACTTTTGCTTCTATTTTATCCACATCAACATCGCCGATAACAATTACCGCCATATTTTCAGGACGATACCATTCGCGATAAAAGGACCTTAATGTTTCATATTTACAATTCTGTAAAATGTCTTTTTTACCAATCGGCAGTCGTTCAGCGTATCTTGAGTCTTTAAACAAAGTTGGCCAGTAAACACGGCGCATTCTCTCGTTCGCACCTTGTCCCAGGCGCCATTCTTCCGTAACAACTCCGCGTTCTTTATCGATTTCAACCGAATCGAAGGTTAAATTGCAGGACCAGTCGTATAAAATCTGAAAACCTTTATCAATAATTTTTGCTGAATCGGTTGGAATTTGAAGCATATATACGGTTTCATCGAAGCTCGTATACGCATTTAAATCCGCACCGAATTTACTGCCGATCGACTCAATATAATCGACCAATTCGTTTTTCTTGAAGTTTTTAGTTCCGTTGAACGCCATGTGCTCGGTAAAATGAGCCAACCCTTGCTGATCGTCATTTTCCTGTGTAGAACCCACGTTTACCGCCAATCGGAGCTCCATCCGGTGCTCGGGTTTGGCGTTTTTCATGATGTAATAGGTGAGACCGTTTGCTAATTTTCCTGTTCTGACCTTAGGATCGAAAGGAATGGCACCTGGTAAATCTCCGGTTTTCTGTGCCTGAACGATGATGAAGAAGCTCATCAACACTGCAAAAATTGATAGAAATTTTTTCATGATTTTTAGTTAAAATTCAGATTTTATGTGGATTAGGAGCGCAAAAGTAAAAATAATCGGGGAAATGGGAAAAACGGGTTGATAGGTTGATAGGTTGATGGGTTGATAGGTTGATAGGTTGAAAGAAAATTCGCGAAAACCCTGAAAGGGTTGAATATGTCAGCGGTGGACGAAGTCCATCGTTTGTGAGAAAGGAAATGATTGTTTAACCCCAACACATTTTATCAAAAAAAATCATTACATTTGTGTTCATGGGAAATAATCCCCTCACAGCTATTCTTATTGATGATGAAGGTTTCGCGATAGCAAATCTGACCAGTCTGATCGGGACGTATTGTCAATCGTTGCAGGTTATTGGTAGCGCTTCAAGCGTGGTAGAAGGTGTTCCTAAAATAAACAAACTGAAACCGGATGTCATTTTCCTTGACATCAACATGCCGAAAGAAAACGGATTTGATCTTTTAAATCAAATTACCCATATTCCTTTAGTGGTTTTTGTGACAGCGCATGAGCAACACGCGCTGAGAGCAATGAAAGTTTGCGCTGTAGATTTTCTTTTGAAACCAATTGATATTAATGAATTAAAACAAACTCAAATAAAACTTCTGCAGATTAATACTATAAAACCGGAAATAAGAAAAAATTATAGTAATGTTTTAAGAAATCTTTCTTCTCTGATAGAAAGGCCGGGCAGTGTTAGGAAAATCACATTATATGGAAATAACGGGTATGAAATTTTTGATATCGACAATATTTTATATTTGAGTGGAGAAAATAATTATACTTCTTTCCATTTTTTGAAACACAGGGAAGTCATGGTTACAAAAACACTCAAGGATTATGAGGAAATTTTAGAACCATTCGGATTTATGAGAATTCACAAATCGACTTTGGTGAATTTAATGCACGTCAAGAAAATTATGAAAGGTGAAAATCCATCCCTTCTGATCACGAATGATGAAGAACTGAATGTTTCGCGGAGAAAGTCGATGGAATTATTTGAATGGAGTAAAAGTGGTTTGAAATAATTATCATGTTCAAACGGTTTTCTCACTACCTATTTCTATTTTTCTTTCTCTTTCTGTCAAGTGCAACAATTGCGCAGTATCCATTGCTAAGACATTATAGTACGAAGGAAGGATTGCCAAGTGCTACTATATATGTAATGGTCCAGGACAAGGAT
>JAHEYM010000464.1 GCA_023251595.1 Bacteroidota bacterium | reverse complement strand
GGCATCGGTGCAGGAAATGGTGTCGATGGACAAGTATTGGTGCTTCACGATATGCTGGGGCTTACAAAACAATTTCACCCCCGTTTTTTAAGAAGATATTTAAATCTTTATGATGACGTTAAAAAAGGAGTCGGTAAGTATATAGCTGATGTGAAGAGCAGGGATTTTCCAAATGATTCCGAGCAATATTAATTGACAATTAACAATTAACAATTGACAATTTCGGATTCAATTGTTCGTTTATAATTCAAATATATTTTATGCTTAATATCATTTTATATTAATTAAATATTGAACAGAAAGGGAAGTTTATTACACTATAAAATTGTTCATTGTTAATTGTTCATTGTTAATTATATAAGGTGGAAATATTATACGAGGATAATCATATTATTGCAGTAAATAAATCCTCGGGCGAAATTGTTCAGGGTGATAAAACGGGTGATAAGCCTTTGAGCGAAATATTAAAAGAATATCTCAAAGAGAAATATCAGAAACCGGGAAATGTTTTCGTAGGCGTAGTACACCGTTTGGATCGTCCCGCGACGGGTGTAGTGGTTTTTGCGAAGACCAGCAAGGCACTTACCCGGATGAACGAAATTTTCAGAGATCGCTCGGTTGAAAAAAAATATTGGATTATTACTGCAAAAATGCCCGACCCTCCGGAAGGTAGATTGGTGCATTATATGATTCGAAAAGAATCTCAGAATAAATCATTTGTATATGATCGTGAGCAGAAAGATTCTCAGCGTTGTGAATTGGAATATAGTCTTTTGTCGAAATCGGATCGGTATTTTTTTGTTGAAGTTTTTTTACACACAGGAAGACATCATCAGATAAGAGCACAATTTGCGGCGATAGGTTGTCCGGTGAAAGGCGATTTAAAATACGGTTCACCTCGTTCAAACGAAGATGGTTCTATTTGTCTCCACGCCAGAAGTGTGGAATTTATTCATCCCGTTAAACAGGAGATGGTAAAGATTGTGGCGCCGGTGCCGAATGATAAGCTCTGGAGGGCGTTTGAGGGTGAATAGCCTCCTGCTTTAGCTGGAGGGGAGTGAAGTAGTGAATTTATTTTTTGATCGTGAGGACAAAATCGTGTTTTATTTTGTGATCTTTATATGAGTATGTCTCAAAAACGAAGGAATTTTCATCCACCCATTTTAACTTGTCAGGAACAAGATCAAACCAGGAATCAAAAAATATTTCATGCAGGGAATTCGTCTTCAAAATTTTAAATGCTAAAAGTTTGTGCCATCCTGGATAAGGTGATTCACGAGTGTACGCATAACAAGAACCTTTGGGTGAAAATATTGGTTTGTTAATAATGATATCTAATGTTTTATTTTGAATATCGATCAAAAAATAACATTGATCATCATAAATAGGCACAACTTCTATTAGATAGAAGTTTCGTTTGATAAACCTCCCAGCATAGCTATAATATGGCTGGCAAGGCAGACTTCGGTTGTATTCTTCCGAATAATATGCTCCGGAATGAAATATGATAAAACTATCATTTTTAAAAGGCAGTTTCAATATGCCATCTCTTGTTTTATATACATTTGTATCTGAAATAAAATCATTTTCTTTAGGAGGATCCACATACATATATGCAAGACTGTCAATTTCTTCAATTTCATAATTCGTTGTGTCTTTTGTTAATTCAGAAATATCACTGATAGTTTTAAAATTCGAGTCTCTTTTCTGAAAATACTCGTAGGTTAAATGTTGGTCAACTGTGTCGTTTATAATTTTAATATTTTGAGAATAAGAAATCGACGAAATAACAAATAGTAGCAGAAACAATTTCCAATTCAGAAAATACTCTTTGAGGAAGAGAGAATGAATTGGAATTTTATTTATTTCAAACATGCAGAAGTAGTTCCTAATAACAAATGTACAATTTTCAAAACTGAATACCAATGGAATGAAATCTAAAACCTCCGTAGGAGGGACATTTTGGTAAAAACGGATACTATGTGAACAAGGGAGCCCCGTAGGGGCGACATTATGGTTGCAGGAATGTAGGTAATCAACAAATCATTTCCTTTCATTTTCGCCAAAGCAACTGGTGGCAACGGAAATGTCGCCCCGACGGGGCTTTTTGATTTGTGGCGTATCTCCATTCTACCAAAATGTCGCCCCTACGGGGCTTTTTGGAAATGCCGGGCACATACAATGACAACCTCCGTAGGAGGGACATTTTGGTAAAAACGGATACTATGTGAACAAGGAAGCCCCGTCGGGGCGACATTATACTTGCAGGAATGTAGGTAATCAACAAATCATTTCCTTTCATTTTCGCCAAAGCAACTGGTGGCAACGGAAATGTCGCCCCGACGGGTTTTTTGATTTGTGGCGTATCTCCATTCTACCAAAATGTCGCCCCTACGGGGCTTTTTGGAAATAATTTGTTCATTGCTTTCGGGCACAGACAATAACAACCTCCGTAGGAGGGACATTTTGGTAAAAACGGATACTATGTGAACAAGGAAGCCCCGTAGGGGCGACATTTTGGTTGCACGAATGTTTTGTTACCAAAACACCAACCCCGTTCATAGTAAAAATAGTTATTCATAAAATTCGAATAAATATTTATCATCATATTCAACATCAAAATCGTTAAGCATTTTTAAATACTCTTCACGAAAAGTAGTTTTATGATGATGTTTTTCCTGCGTCATAATATATTTAATTACATTGTCCCGTTGACTTCTCGCATAGGAAAATGCACCATAGCCTTCCTGCCATTGGAATTTCCCCTTTACAAATTTTTCTTTGTTAATCCATTTTGAACTGTCTGCTTTTACGTCTCGCATAAAATCCGCAATGGAAATTGAGGTAGGTAATCCGCAAAAAATATGAACATGATCTGTCCATCCACCGACTGCCAGTGACTTGACACCAAGTCCCGTGATGATACCTGCGGTGTATTTG
>JAHEYM010000463.1 GCA_023251595.1 Bacteroidota bacterium | reverse complement strand
TGAAGGAGATTGTGAGAGACGAAAGCGCTTATATCAAAAACCTCACAAAAGACGATATTGAATATTTATTTACTTAAATTGGAAGAAAAGAAAAATAATCTGTAATATTGCACCCCATTTCCTTGCAAATTTATAATTAAAATGAAGACAATTAAATTATTATTCCTCCTTACAGCCGGTACGCTGTTCTTCGGTTGTAATTCTTCTACCGAGCAAAAAGATAAAAAGGTTGAAGCGCCGGCAAAAGACTCGACATTCGAATATCTTGCCAACCGTTTTGCGGATATACAAGTTTTGAGATATCAGATTCCGGGGTTCAACGAATTACCTCTCCAAAAGAAAAAGCTTGCGTATTATCTTTATCAGGCAGGTCTTTGCGGAAGAGATATTTTTTATGATCAGAAATGTAAATATAATCTCGCGATCCGTAAAACTATTGAAGCTATTCTTACCACCTATAAAGGTAAAAAAGATACAGATGATTATAAGAAATTTGTAGAATATGCAAGCCGGTTTTTCTTTTCCAACGGAATTCATCATCACTACGCGAGTACTAAAATGCTTCCGGATTTTTCTAAAGATTATTTCAAAGAATTAGTGAATAATTCGGACGAATCAAAACTTCCGTTAAATGGAAAAAAGAAGGACGAGTTTATCACTGCACTCACCCCGGTTATTTTTGATCCGAATATATATAGTAAAGAAGTGGATCTATCACCCGATGTTGATAATATTAAGGCATCTGCAAATAATTTTTATGATGGGGTGACAAAAAAAGAAGCTGATGATTTCTACAATAGTATTAAAAAGACCGGTAAAGAACAGCCCTCCTGGGGTTTAAATTCACAATTAACCAAGATCGATGGTAAGGTTACCGAGAGACCATGGAAAGTAGGCGGGATGTACGGACCCGCTATCGAAAAAATTAATTCATGGCTTGAAAAGGCAGCAGGTGTTGCCGAAAACGATGCACAAAAAAAATCGATTGAATTATTGATAGAGTATTATAAAACCGGTGATCTCGCAACTTTCGATAAACAATGTATTGCATGGGTTGCAGATACTAATTCTGTAATCGATATATCAAATGGATTTATTGAAGTATATCAGGATGCAACCCAACGTAAAGGCAGCTACGAATCCATTACCTCTATGAAAGATATGGAAGCTACTAAAATGATTGAGAAAATTTCTCGTCAGGCACAATGGTTTGAAGATCATTCATCGATTGCCGATGCACACAAAAAGAAAAACGTAGTTGGAATAACTGCAAAAGTAATTACAGTAATTGGTGAAGTTGGTGATGCCGCACCATCCACCCCGATTGGAATTAATTTGCCGAATAGTGAATGGATTCGCGAAAAGCATGGTTCAAAGTCTGTTCAGTTAAGTAATATTGTTGCCTCATATAATTATGCGAGAGCTAAAAGTCCGATGATTGATGAATTTGGTGAATCAAAAACAATGATCGATCGATATAAACAATATGGCGCATTAAGCAGCGATCTCCTCACCGATATGCACGAGGTTATTGGTCATGCTTCGGGTCAGATTAATCCCGGCGTTGGAACAACAGACCAAACGCTGAAAGGATATGCCGGTACGCTTGAAGAAGCACGTGCCGATCTTGTGGCTTTATATTATATCATGGATCAAAAGCTGG
Organism: Bacteroidota bacterium; assembly: GCA_023251595.1. Classification (GTDB taxonomy): domain Bacteria; phylum Bacteroidota; class Bacteroidia; order AKYH767-A; family JABDAW01; genus JAHEYM01. The sequence continues at coordinate 1,277 of JAHEYM010000463.1, read as the reverse complement.
TTGATATTGGTGTGATGCCATCTCTCGAAGTTGGTAAAGCTCAATATGATTTTTATTTGTTGAATGGAATGATGACACAATTAAACCGGATTGAATTAGGCAATAATATTGAAGAATCGCACATGCGCGATCGTCAGATGATTGCGCTGTGGGTTTATGAAAACGGGAAAAAAGATAATGTGGTTGAAAAGATTTCGCGTGATGGAAAAACATATATCAAAATCAATGATTATGATAAACTTCGGAAATTGTTTGGTGATCTGTTGAAAGAAATTCAACGGATTAAATCTGAAGGAGACTATGAAGGCGGAAAAAAATTAGTTGAAACTTACGGTGTGAAAGTCGATCAGGCTCTTCTGAAAGAAATACGCGACAGGTATAAGAAATTAAATATTGCTCCATATATGGGATTTATTCAACCTAAATTGGTAGCTGTAATGGAAGGAAATGAAATTAAAGATGTAAAAGTCGAATATCCGAAAGATTTCATCGAACAAATGCTCGAATACGGAAAAGATTATGGATATCTGCCGGTGGTGAATTGAATCTTGATGTATTGAAACAATTTGCCTCCTGCTTCAGTTGGAGGATAGCGAGTTGAATCTTCAATTAATAAACAGATAAATTAAAATATATATGAACTTTAAAAATTTATATTTAGTCGGAGGATTGCTCTTTGTTGGTATTCTTCCAACCCTGGCTCAACAAAAAGGAAATCATCAGGATGTTAAATTAGCCAGCAGAATCGATTCGGTAAGTTACTCAATTGGTATCAGTGTCGGGCAAAACATGTCGAAAGACGGGCTCGATTCATTAGATATAGATATACTTGCTAAAGGGATCAGAGCTTCCCTTCACCACGACAGTCTTTTGGTAAATATGCAACAAGCTCAGGGAATTATTCAATCGTATGTTCAAACATGTCAATCTAAAAAATCAGAAGGTAATAAAATGGCTGGAATTAAATTTCTCGAAGAAAACAAGTCGAAACCCGGTGTTACAACAACACCAAGCGGACTACAATACAAAATTCTAAAAGCAGGTTCAGGTGCAATTCCTAAATTGACGGATACGGTTACTACACACTATCACGGCACATTGATCGATGGAACTGTTTTCGACAGTTCTGTTGAACGTGGACAGCCAGCGTCATTTCCGGTAGCCGGTGTTATTCCGGGTTGGACGGAAGCACTCCAGATGATGCCGGTGGGCTCCAAATGGCAACTCGTAATTCCATCAAATCTTGCCTACGGAGATAGAGCTACTGCAGGCGGAAA
>JAHEYM010000090.1 GCA_023251595.1 Bacteroidota bacterium | reverse complement strand
CCGCAATGCTTCCTTCGCCGAAATTGATGCAGACTATTTCGTCGATCGGAACATTTATTCTCCCCCCAATTTTTCTCGCGATTCTCTTCGACGGTCGACCTGCCCGGTACCTACAGTTGAGCTCAAAACCTAAAATTATGTCATTTCTGATTCTGGGTTTGCTGATGCTCGCAACAATTCCGATCATCAATTGGTTGTCGGAAATAAATTCTCATCTCGCATTACCTTCTTTTCTTTCTTCGGTTGAAAAATGGATGAAATCATCGGAAGAGCAAGCGGCGAAACTAACAGATGTTTTTTTAAACCTGAATTCTTTTGGTGAACTTTTATTTGCACTTTTTATGATTGCATTAATTCCGGCAATCGGCGAAGAATTTCTTTTTCGCGGATTATTACAGAAATTATTAACACAATGGATGAAAAATAATCATGTCGCAATATTTACGACTGCCGCATTATTCTCTGCAATGCACATGCAATTCTATGGTTTCGTTCCCCGCATGTTTCTTGGGGTAATACTTGGTTATTCGGTACTCTGGTCTGGTTCGCTTTGGATTTCCATCACCGGACATTTTATTAATAACGCACTCGCCGTCACTTTCACTTATCTCGCAAAACACGATAAAATTAGTTTCGATCCCGATAAATTAGGTTCAGATAGCAGTCAATGGTATGCATTAGTTATTAGTATTATTATTTCAGGAATATTAGTTTTGTGGTTGAAAAAAACGGGTTCAAATCATAAGAGCGTCGAGGTCACACCCCCTACCCCTCTCGAGAGGGGAATGTTTGATATGTAATTGATAATAAAAATACCTTCTCCCGTGTGCATAGTCAATAAAAAGGTAAAATAAAACCAAAAATTTATTCCCCTCTCAAGAGGGGCAGGGGTGTGTTGCAAGATTTTCTTATAGCTTCTGACCATTCTTTTTATTCTCTGTACTATAAATAATTTTCAGCGCATTCGCTTTCCTCAACTCCCTCTTCACCTCATTCACCAGACTCATTTTAATATCTTTATCAAAACTTAAAATCACTGTCCATTCCGGTAAATCATCGGGATCGATAAATGAGCGTTCGTCTTTAAGAAATCCTTCGATATCAACCATACTCCCGACATGTTCGTTCATCTGCACCATAATTTTTTGCGTGTTGTTTGAAACGCTGTCTTTACGGGCATTTCCCACATATATATAGCTGACCGGGACTTTCTTATCGAGTTTATTATTTTGGGTTGAAAATGGAACCTGCACTTTCAACTTACTGCTAACCCCCGTCATACTCGTCGATACCATGAAGAAAAATAAAAGCATAAAAACAATATCAGGCAACGATGCCGTTGAAAAATTCGCCGTTGTTGATGCCCTACGTTTCCTGAATTTTTCCATTTATTTATTTCTTCGTGCCTTTGCGCCTTTGTAGCCAAATTACCTTTTTAGCCAGACCAGGAGCATCGTGCGAGCTATTCACTTTCTGAAATCTTAATCGGTATCATCCGGACAATCTCACCACGTTTAACTGTATCCAACGACGACAACACCTTACCATATCTTTTATGCGCTTCCTCATCACGTAATTCATTATAAGCTTCACGAACAGCATTTTGAATACCTATATAGTTATCGTACGCACTGTTTGGATCAATTTCAAGATTCACCAATGCCATCTCCGGACTCTCAGACAAATTGCTTTTTTTCTCCGGATTCGAAATAAACTCTTTCAGATACGTTTTCAGAAACTGAATACGACCGGCTTCACCACGAAAGAAAAATTCATTGTTTGCAGTCAAAGAAATTGTATATATATTCCGATCCTGAATCTCAAGAATCTGTTGTTGCTGAAGCGAATCTACATACGGAGGAAGTTTTGCTGACAATCCCTTATTCACCTGCATTTTTGATGAGAGTATAAAAAAGATAAGCAACAGAAAAGCAATATCCGCCATCGATGCCGCCGGTATCTCCGGCATCATTCTTTCACGACTGCGACGCATCATGCTCATTTAAACCCTTTTTGCAAGAGCGCAAAGGTAAGCAAAAACATTAATGGTGAACCGAGGAATCGGGTCTATTTTTGATGTAGCATTTTCTTCGAATCAATCAGCTTTTGATCTACAAATAGTGAATAATTATAAACACCTGAAGCGAGGTTGCTCGCGTCGATCTTTAATTCTCCTTCTCCTTTTTCCGTAATATTGAAATCCTTTATTCTCTTTCCATATTCATCATAAAACACGATAGATGCATTGGAAAAATTAACAGAAATAGAATATCTGATTTCTGTGCCATTACCAAATGGATTCGGAGTATTCTGGTATAAAATAACACCTTCGGTTGATAATGAAAGAGAATGAAAATTAACTATATTATTATTCTCGCCTGAACCATTTCCTCCATTATCGTTCATGTTTTGACGGCGTTGATTCAAATCGCAGCAGTTATTTACGATATTAGATAAATTTTGAACAGTTTGTTCCAGAAGATTATTATGAGCAGTCAATGTGTCTATAAGATTTTGTTGCGTTTTCGCACTCTGAATTAAAATCGGAATAAAAGCAGTATAATTTAATGCTTTAAAATTAAGGGATGGAGAGATTTGATTTCCCAATGTGTCAAACTGTGCTGGATGGTTTACTCCCGATACCACATTTGGAATTACACGTTCCACCTCTTGAGCAATAAGACCGTACTGCTGACTTCCGGGAAAACTCATATATGAATAGTTCGAAGTATCATATTTGTATATATGTGGTTGTAATTGTTTTATTATACCTATTGCGTCGGGAATTGTATCAACATTCGTTTTGAAAATCGAATCTGAAGGACCTATATAACCCGATGCATATACTGCTCCGTTAAAATAACCAGCCCAATTCGTATTAGGAAATGGCAATGCACCATTTGGCGCAGGCGCATAAGCGTAAACACCGTAATTATTGGTACTCCATGGGTTTGCAGAATACGCATTAAACCTTCCACCGTAATTTGTATTTGATATCCCAAAGCAGTTAATGGAAACGTCAATCCCTGTTTGGGTTGTCGCTGAAAAGAAGCCATCGTCAACCGTTACAAGAATACCCGTGTTTACACCAGTAGCCTTCGCAGCATGAGTTTGTATGCCGATATTATGTGTTGGAACAAGAGACCCATCCGTGCAATTAAATTTGGCTCCAATGTTCCATGTTCCACCATTTACATTAAAATTACCTCCATAATTGTAAAAATTTGGTGCTAACACATCCGCTTCTAAACCATAACATGTAGTGTTTCCGAACGCGTCAGGTTTAGCTTTTTCCCAATTATTAACACGGATTCCTATTGGATTTACTACCGGATAACCGGAACTATTCTGTCTCAAAACGTCGAATTTTGCTCCTAACGGATCCAAGCACTTCCACCCAATAGTAAAACTATTAATATTATAATCAGTACGAGCAGGAACAAGATCTCCATCATAAAATGAAATATTATTTCCGTTCATCTGCATTGCGTAAGCTCCTAATGCACTCGGACCTGCCGGTAACAATGTTCCTGTACAAATATCTAAACCAATTCCAACGCCACCACTATTTTCCTTCACTAATATCACGCGACCAGCGGCATCAACACTGAGCACAGCACAGTTTGGACACGAAGGGTTGGCAGTCGGAATATTTGTAGAAAGCAAATCGCGAAATTGTAATCCACTATAAAAGTTTGCATCTCCAACTGGTACCGGGTCAGTTCCATAGAGGCCAAGATTTATTTCAAGTTTATCCCGAGGGCCAAAAAGACCTGATGTTACATCATCAGAAAGGCCAATACCGACATTGATGTCGTTATCACCAAGAATCATCTGATCGTCTGCAGATGCTGTTGCATAGGCTCCGAGCGTTGTGGATTTTGTTAATGATAAATAATTGGTCCAGTCATTTTGAGCTTTATAACCCAAGTAAGTATTTTCATTCCCCCAAGTATGATAAAAACCAGCAGAACGACCCATAAATACATTTCTATCCCCTCTATCACTGTAACCAGCTGCAACCCCTCCAAATAAATTATCTGCTACGTAGGAATATGCGAGCTCTCCACATTGAGACCCGATCATCGTGTTATAAAAACCAGAGACGTTCGAATAGCCACAATGATCACCTATACAAGTATTACCAGCTCCGGATGTGTTACTATACCCAGCCTCTTTCCCATAATAAGAATTTTTACTGCCAACATCATTCTGATCACCTGCTAGTATACCAGTAAAAGTATTCCAGTTTCCAGTAGAATTATTTTCTCCTGCTTTCACGCCTACAAAAGTGTTGCCCCGTCCTTCAGTATTAAGGGTGCCTGCCCAATATCCAATAAAAGTATTGAGGTCTCCGTACTGAACACTTGTGCTTGAAGTTCCGGCTTGATATCCAACAAATGTGTTTTTTAATGCTGTACTCGAACTATTTCCTGCTCCCACACCGACATAAATGTTCGAGGTAATACCATTGTGCCAAATAATTGGAAATCCACCAAGCATATAGCTGTTCGTCGCACCGGAAATATGAATATTACCGCCGGTAACTTCTAATAACTGTGCGGGATTGACTGTGCCAATGCCGACATAACCATTACTGTTGAGGATTGTCATGTTAGTATTTCCATTCGTGATGAAATTAAGATCGGTTGGATTTCCAACAAATGTACCCAACTGATTATTTGCAGATGTAACACCATCGAGTCCAGTGCTAATATTTCCTCCCGCCTGCCAGTATGGGTTTTGAGAATTCACCTTTTTATTAACAGCTATAATAAACAAAATGAACATTAGTAATTTTGTGAAGTTTTTCATGCTTTTTGTTTTAATGATAGATAATTATTTTTTTATTAACTGTTTCTCGTTCAGTAATGATTTTAAAAAGATATAAACCTGATTTTAGATAATTTATTTGAAAGTCACCTTCGCTTACAAAGTTCTCGGAGACTATTCTTCCTGCGGAGTTGTATATTAGCAAATGATAATATAATGGGTGTTTAGTGATGTTATTATCATATATATGGAGATTACCTTTACTTGGATTCGGGAAAATGGAGAAATCCTGATGCGGAATTTTTCCGCCAACAGAAACAGAGGAATAGCAAAATAATGAGTCATCTGAAACACAAATATCATCAATGTAGTAATATCCATTTTTGTATTCCGGTTGTGTCTGTAACCCTCCCCCAGAAATGAAGATTGAGTCCGTATTTATGTAATTCCTAAAATTGCCAATGGTTATAAATTTCTCTCCTCCTTGTGCAATAAAATCTCCGGAAAGCGACATCCAGTTTACTCTGTCTATTAAATAATTACCAGATATATTTTGTATTTGTGGTGTTATAGAAATTTCATTCCAATTTGTTGTAAGAATACTGTCATGCGAAAAACAAACCCCGAAAGCATCTGTGGCGGTCCGCGAACTATCCGAAAAAGATAGATATAATCTTAAATAATATCTGCGACCTGCAACAAGTGAGTCATTGAGCGGAGATTCAATATATTCTCTGTAGGTCGTCTGGTTATTCGTATAATAATAAAGATAGAACCCGGCGTACCCAAAACCTGTTCTGGCATTTTGATATCCTAAAAGGTTTTGTGGAACAGAAAACTCAGAAGATATTAGTGCGCACCCATTTAGGTAGTCTGGTGTTCCTAAAGTTGGCTGAAACCAAGGGAAAGCATACCTGATTTGAGAAGCTGTGTTTGGACATGTGTCATAACTCTCAAAACTCGGGTTCGGCACAAGGTTAACCTGAGCTTTGAGGGTTAAACAAAAAAATAGAAAAAAGGGGAGTATTTTAATTTTCATTAACTGAGTCGGCTGAATGCGTTTGTAATGATATGTAAAAATATAGAGAACTCCTAATTTATTTTGAATTTATTTGCATCAATACCAATTGTGTTTTAAGTTCATCAATCTCTTTTTGCATTTTATTAATTAATTCTACTAAATCCTGAGTCTCGTTTTCTTTTCCAATAATAATTTTATGAGCTGCGATCGCACCATTTACCTCAAACAATTATTTTGGATTGATTGTGCCAATCCCACATATCCTGCAGAGCCCGCTGTTCCTAAAATCGTCATATATTGGGTTCCGTTTGTATAAAAGTTCATGTTTCCCGTATTAAAATTGCTATGAAGAATCGCATTCCCACTTGCATCTACCCCAACCAAAAATCCTTTAATGGCACTTCCATTGCCTGTTGTTGAGTTAGTAAATTGGGAATAGACATCGATAGGTGTTGTTGCGTCAAGATGTAATAAGTTCCATGGAGAAACTGTGCCAATCCCAACATAACTATCAGTCACCCCGCTAGAACCTACTACAGTCATCTTTTGTGTTCCGTTCGTCCAAAAATTGATGTTCGCTGGAGTCGTCGTGTTATTTTGCTGTATGTCAAGTGGGATTGTGGATAAATTGTCCCATCCTATATACCACGCGGGGAAAGTCGCAAAATGACTCAACGCATCTGCCTGTGGCAGAGCCTGGTAAGCAGAAAATAGCAAAAGTGCGAGAATGAGGAGTTTTTTCATTTTATTATTGTTTAATATGAATAATTTTTATAGATTGAAATATATCACGGCTATAAATGGTTACAAATAAAATTGAATTATTTTCAAGAAGGGGAATGGATAGCTGTTTCGAACTAGAATTGTTGCGATAAATCATCTGCCCCAGACATGAGAATATGTAAATCTGTTTTTCTTCTGAAGACGCGAATTGTAAATTTAATATATTATTGTCAACAAATGAATTTTCTACAATCTGCTTATTTCTCCAATTTGGAGTATCGTCGGTACTTATAGGTCTATAAGTGGAGCAATATGCAGAATCGGTCGATAGGCAAACATCATCAATATAATAATAGCAGTGAGAGTTAAATTGACCATGGTGGAGCGTATCGGTGTGTAAATCATCAAAAAAATCCCCTAAAATTATATATTGATAAGAGGAGTCTGCAACGAATGCTAATCTAACTTGAGACCAACCCAAAGAATCCGTATAAAATGAGTCACTATAAGCAAGCGGGTTATTGGTAACTGGAAATGGGTCAATTTGAGAATAATTCGATGTAGACGCAGACACTCCTAATTTATTTACTACCAAGCCAAATCCTGGCACACCAAGCCAACTCACCCAAAAGGTTAAGAAATATTGTTCTCCTATAATTAAAGAACCTCCGTTTAAATCTGAAGCCAAATACTCTCTTTGGGCTGGAGGGGAACCGGTTATATCAAAGGCTATAATACCAGCATGAGCTAAACCTGAATGTGGGTATTGAAAACCCAAGTTGTTGTATGGGACGCCTACAACTGCATTAATAGGATTATTACAAGTATGGTAATAATCCGGAGTGTTTCGGAAAGTATGCCAATGATCAGCTTTGAACATTTCACTTATCGTGATTGGACAACTTATCATGTCCTCAAAACTCGGGTTAGGCACAAGATTTACCTGTGCCGACATTACTGCACAAAACAACATACAGAAAAGAAGTATTATTCTTTTCATTGGGGAGATGATAAAAGGAAGTGTAATTATATGCTAAATCCCAATGAAAGTCAAGTAATACTTATGGACAGTATTAATACTCATTTGAACGCCCTGTATATTTCCGTAAAGATTAATGTCAATATGGAAAGCCCGCCGATGAAATAAAGTGTCATCAATGATGCGCCAATTAATTTAGATTGAATTTTCCATACACCAAACTGATGATAAATTGGTAAAACTTCACCCGAAGAAATTAAAAAACAAACGAGAAACACGATCGCAAATACACCAAATATAATAAACGATTCCAATACTCTTTTAGGAGATTGGCGTAAATATAAAAACGGTGTGATAATCGCAAATATTAATGCAACCCCTCCAAGACCGTATGCCACATATAATAATATATCTATCATTGCTGGATCACTAAATGTTTGCTTTTATTGTTGAGGGGTTGAAAGGTTGAAGGGTTGATCCGGTCCCTGCGGTCGCTGAGCCTGTCGAAGCGTTGTACCGCAATAATATATCCACCAATGAAATAGAAGAATTCTCCATGTCATTTACCAACCGATCGATTCTTGCAATTATATAATTATAAAACACCTGTAAAATCATGGCGACGATTAGTCCGCCGATGGTGGTAATTAATGCTACCTTTATTCCCCCCGCAACCAAGGATGGTGTTACATCGCCTGCCACTTCAATGGCTTCAAACGATTGCACTAATCCCACTACCGTTCCGAAGAAACCGAGCATCGGCGCAAGCGAAATAAATAATGAGATCCAGACTAATCCGCGTTCCATTAAACCCATCTGTACGGAGCCATAAGAGATCAAAGATTTTTCTACGATATCAATTCCCTCAGGTGAGCGATCTAATCCCTGATAGAAAATACTTGCAACAGGTCCCTTTGTATTTCTGCAAATATCTTTCGCCGCTTCATGTCCGCCTGCGTGTAGCGATTCTTCTATCTTCACCAAAAGTTTATCAGTATTAACAGTCGATAAATGCAAATAAATCATTCGTTCAATAACGATCGCCAATCCAAAAATAAAACACAATAAAATCGGCGTCATATATAATGGACCACCTTCGATAAATTTTTGTTTTATGATTTGGTGAAATGATTGTTTTGCCGGTGCCACAGAAGTTGCCGATGATGTAGTGGTTGGTGCTGCTGTCGTTTGTCCGGTAGATGCGGGCGCAGCAGGTTTCGCGGGCTGCTGCGCGTAAGAAATTGTGGAAACCAAAATGGTTAATATGAAGATCGTTTCAAATGATTGTATTAATCGTCGATATAAAAATAATCTTTTCATAGAATTGTATCAGGAGATTATTACAAAGTTAAAAATAATATCAAAGCCACTCGGCATCGAAACCCTCACCCTCGATCCCTCTCCCTCCCTCATCCCCGACCCTTCTCCAAAGCGAGAAGGGAGTTGGACTTCCCTCTCCCCATGGGAGAGGGATCGAGGGTGAGGGATCGAGGGTGAGGGATGAGTCAGCACAAATGAATTAATCCCCATTTGGGGGGCAGGGGGGCAAACTTTTTCTTGTTTCTCACCAAATCATCTTATCTTTGGCACTTATTCTTTTTCTAACTTTTCATACCATGCAAAAAAGATGGGTATTAAAATCACAGGGTTCCCCCGCCCTTGTTGAAAATCTTTCGAACCAGCTTAATTGCGGTTCAATTCTGTGTAATCTGATTGCACAAAGGGGTATCGAAACTTTCGATGACGCACGGAATTTCTTCCGTCCCGATCTGAATCATCTACACGATCCTTTTCTGATGAAGGATATGGACAAGGCAGTCGAACGAATCGAGGCCGCTATCATGAACAAAGAAAAAATTCTTGTTTATGGTGATTACGATGTCGATGGTACTACTTCTGTCGCATTGATGTACACTTTTCTGAAATCGATTTATAGTGAAGTCGGGTTCTATCTTCCATGCCGTCATGCCGAGGGATATGGAATTTCTTTTCTCGGAATTGATTACGCGAAAGAGAATGGGTATTCGCTCATCGTTGCGCTCGACTGTGGCATCAAAGCGAATGAAAAGGTTGATTATGCCAATGAGCGAAACATTGATTTTATTATTTGCGATCATCATCGGCCAGGTGACTCTCTCCCGAATGCTGCGGCTGTTCTCGATCCCAAACGTGCCGATTGTAATTATCCGTACGATGAACTTTCAGGTTGTGGCATCGGTTTCAAACTGATACAGGGTTTTGCACAGCGACATAATATTCCCTTCGTTCAGCTCGAACCCTACCTTGATCTTTGCGCCATCAGTATCGCTGCCGATATCGTTCCTATTACGGGTGAAAACAGGGTACTCGCGCATTATGGTCTCAGGGAACTCAACAAAAAACCTCGTCCCGGAATTCAGGCAATTCTTGAACTGAATAATCACAAAAAAGTGTTAACTATTTCTGATCTGGTTTTTCTGATCGGTCCACGTCTCAATGCTGCCGGAAGAATTGAAAATGCAAAAGCCGCTGTCGAACTTCTTATCACCAACACTAAAGAAAAAGCATTGACAGCCGGTATCGGAATAAATTCTGTAAACGCCGACCGTCGCACACTCGATCTCAGCATCACAGAACAAGCGCTCGATATGATACGTGCCGATTTCAATTTCGAAACACGTAAAACCACCGTGCTTTTTGGTCCCGACTGGCACAAGGGTGTGATCGGAATTGTGGCTTCACGTCTGACCGAAAAATATTATCGTCCTACTGTTATTCTCACTCGAAACGAACAGATGGCAACGGGTTCTGCGCGCTCTGTAAAGGACTTCGATATCTATAATGCCATCGAGTCCTGCAGCGATCTGCTCGAACAGTTTGGCGGTCATAAATATGCAGCGGGACTCACCCTGAAAGTTGAAAATGTAGCGGCCTTTCAAATCAAATTCGAACAAGTTGTTTCTTCAACCATCGAAGACCGTATGCTGGTACAGGAATTTGAGATCGATGCCGAGATCAGGTTAAAAGACATCACGCCAAGCTTCTTTAAAGTACTCAAACAATTCGCGCCATTCGGACCGGGTAACATGGCACCAATCTTTAAATCGAGTGCGGTTTTCGACAAAGGCTATGGTCGTGTTGTTGGAAGTAATCACCTCAAACTCAGTCTCTGCGAACCCGGAATGGATAATTCGCTCGACGCGATTGGTTTTCAGTTGGGTGAATTTTTTCCCCTTATCTCCAAACAAATTCCCTTCGACATTTGTTATACAATCGAAGAAAACGAATGGAATGGAAAAACCACTCTCCAACTCAATCTGAAAGATGTAAGAGTGCCGGGAGCGGTGAGTTAGTGGCAATTATTGTCGCATGATTGT
>JAHEYM010000462.1 GCA_023251595.1 Bacteroidota bacterium | reverse complement strand
AAATAATTTATCCATTATTTATATTTGTTGATGAGAAATTCTGTATAATCCTTTTTATAGTCATAGTTCTCCGGAAGATCAATAATTCCGGAAAGACTTTTGACTAAAGGGGTTATTTTTTCTTCTTTTTGCGAATCGTCTGTGATTTTATGAAGATAACTTTCGATGAGTTTTGAGAGGCTGGTGCTTCTATCTTTTGCATAAGATTTTGCCCTCTCTATTATTGTTTCGTCAAGCTTCAGTGTTAACTTTGTGTCCATTTTTTTGATGTTTTGGCATTGTTGTACGTGCAAAAATAAGAAATGTATACGTAAACTGCAAATTTTTGTCTTCAAAAGTCAAATTTTTTATTTGGATAACCAAAAACGTCTCCCTACATTTGAACATTCAAACCCCTCACCTCTAACCCTCAATTCATGGAAAATTTATTCGATCACATTAACTGGCTTGCTGTATTGGCATGCACCGTAAGCTCAATGGTTTTGGGCGCATTATGGTACTCCCCTGTTTTATTCGCAAAAGCCTGGATGGCCGAGATAGGAAAAAAACGCGAAGAGCTTATGGGTGGCGCCGGAAAAGGTTATGCCATCGCAGCTTTTTGCTCATTTATTGTTGCACTTGTATTAGAAAAATTATTTATTAAACTCGGAGTTCACACCATTCCAGTCGGTGCAAAAATAAGCGCTGTTCTCGGACTTGGGTTTGTTCTTACTGCCATTCTTGTCGGAGATACATTTAGCAAGCGATCATTTAAGCTGACTATGATCACCGGATTTTATCATGTGGTTCAAATGACCATTATGGGAATTATTCTTTCTGCCTGGAATTAATATATTTTCACCCAAAAGAAAATTAAATATATATATATAAATCTCTTAAAACCCTCATTATGAAAAAATTAATACTTCTTATTGCATTAATTATTATCTCTTCTACAATCAAGCTCTCTGCAACTTGCGGTGTTGGATTCAGCAATGTGGTAGTAGTAATTGTCCCGGATGCTTATCCTACAGAAACCAGTTGGGAAATAACTGATTCTACAGGAAATATCGTTCTTTCGGGATTGGCAGCAGGAGACTCTATTTGCGTACCAGTGAATTCATGTCATACATTTACAATTCACGATGCGTATGGTGATGGAATTTATGCACCCGGCGGATATTGGTTATATGTAGATGGAAATTTAATTGCTACGGGAAACGCTTTCGGCACTATCGCTTCACATTCGTTTGGTTGTCCGGCGGGATCAGTATGTGATACTCCGCTTCCGCTGAGTTTCGGATTATTTACCGGACATTTCGAAGATACCTGGTATGAATATACACCACTTGTAAACGGAATGTTTAATATAAGTACATGCGGAATGAATACTTGTAACACAAAAATATGGGTGTACACAACTTGCCCTGGTGCCACACTTCAGGAAGGACCTCCGGGAACTTACGCGTATAATGATGATGCATCATGTGGCTTACAGGCTGATTTAAATGTGATGTTGCTGGCAGGGCAAAATTATTTAATTCGGATCGGCGATAATTTAAATTCCTGTCCCGATTCCGTCCATTTCTCATTTAGCTATATAGGTCCAATCACCGGTTGTACAAATTCAATGGCGTGTAATTATAATCCTCTGGCTGTTGTTGATGATTCGAGTTGTATATTTTATCCAAATCCCTTATGTAGCGGTCCTGATTTACGTTTCGATTCCGTCGCATTTGTTACGAGTATGGGCATGCAGGTTGTCACTGCGCAAACATGCGATGTGAATGAAGGTTGTCTGCTGGGTTATGGCTCCAGATATGTGATTACATTTTCTTCAAAAATAGATAATATCGGAACCCTTAATTATCATATTGGAAATCCGACCACAAATCCCGGAATGTTTAACACCACAAATTGTCATGGTCATGCACACTACGAAGGATATGGTGATTATCGATTATATGATATGAATGGTAATTTAATTCCTGCGGGACATAAAAATGGTTTTTGTGTGATGGATCTCTGTGGTAATGGAATATATAATTGTGGTGACATGGGAGTTTCTGTAGGTTGTTATGATGAGTACGGCGCGGGGACACAATGTCAGTGGATTGATATTACAGATGTTCCTGACGGAGATTACAGAATGGCAATTCTTGTAAATTCTCATCATTTACCCGATGCGGAAAATCATCAGGAAATGAATTACTTAGATAATGCAGTCCAGATTTGTATTAATATTCACTGGACGAATGGTGTCCCCGCATATACTATTCTCCCTAATTGCACTCCATTTATTGATTGTCTGGGAATACCGGGAGGTAGTGCTACAACCGACTGTGCAGGTATTTGTAACGGAGGCGGCATTTATGGAAATCTAAATGGTGATTCAACATTAAATATTCCGGATGTTGTTATGTATGAAGATATAATTGCAAATAATACGGGTCCTGCAAATTCATGTAACGATCTGAACGGCGATGGTCAAATTTCTATATATGATGCAGCACTTGCCAACTGGTGCAGGATATCACATTATCCACCTCCACCACAAATGGGCAATACGAACCCTTGCAATTTTCCCAGAAATATATATAACCCTGCAGATACCGTCGGACTGAAAATTACAAGTGTCGATTTTGCAAATCATTATATTGACGTTGAAATGTTGAGTCCGATTGCCAATGTGAAAGCGTATCAATTTAAAATTCATGGTGCAACAATTCTTAACGTTTTAAGTTTGGCAAGTTCGCTCGATTTTCCTTGTGATATAAGAAGTTGTTCAGCAACGAATGAAGTATTTGCGCTCTCTCAACAGGATTCTACACTCGATAGAAGAATGTTTCCACAACCACTTTGCAGAATATTTTATAGTGCGATCACGGATACAATTATCTGTATAGAGAGCATCCGTGATATTGTAAACCAAAACACCGAAAGAGTAGCCACCCTTATTTATG
>JAHEYM010000461.1:424-2950 GCA_023251595.1 Bacteroidota bacterium | reverse complement strand
TGAAATGCTCGCCGTACCTGATGATGTATATCGCATCACGGTAATGGTCGATTATAATTCACCCATTCTTGGAACGCAACATGCACGATTAAATCACATCGGTGAATTTCCCCGCGAAATTGCAGCTTGCCGCACATTTTGTTTTTTACACGAGCTAGAACAATTACTCGCGAATAATCTTATAAAAGGTGGCGATTTAAGTAATGCAATTGTTATTGTTGATCGGTTGGTTGAAGAAGCAGAATTAGATCATCTTCGAAAAATATTTAACAAACCTGATGTTGAAGTGAAAAAAGAAGGAATATTAAATAATATTCAACTCCGGTATCAGAACGAACCTGCCCGTCATAAATTATTGGATATAGTTGGTGATCTTGCACTCGTGGGAACACCGATTCGTGCACATATACTCGCGGCACGTCCGGGTCACGCGGCAAATATCGAATTTGCAAAAAAGATTAAAAAACAAATTAAGGAAGAGAAGAAAAATAAACATGTTCCCGATTTTCCTTTGTCAAACAAATCAATATTTGATATAAACAGAATCCAGGAAATACTTCCGCACAGATATCCATTTCTATTAATTGATAAAATTCTCGAGATCTCTGATCATCATGTAATCGGAGTGAAAAATGTTACGCTGAACGAATGGTTTTTTCAGGGACACTTCCCCGGAAATCCTGTGATGCCGGGCGTTTTGCAGATTGAAGCAATGGCACAAACGGGTGGAATTCTCGCGATGTCTTCAGTAAAAGATCCTGAAAATTATTGGACATATTTTCTGAAGATTGAAAATGCACGCTTCAAACAAAAAGTTATTCCCGGTGATACAATTCTATTTAAACTCGAATTGGTAACACCGATACGAAGAGGAATTTGTCACATGAAAGGCCTTGCTTATGTTGGCGATAAAGTAGTAATGGAAGCGGAAATGTTGGCACAAGTAATTCGGAAAGAAGGGTATTAGGGGTTAGTGGTTAGGTGTTAGAGGTAAATTATAAGTCGTAAGTCATAAGTCATAAGTGGTAAGTCATAAGTCACAAGTGGTAAGTCATAAGTCGTAAATTGCAAATTATTTATTCTTCTCAAAAAATTATTAATTCATAAATCAATATTCATAGTTCATCACTCATCACTCATCACTCATAACTCATAGTTCATAGCTCCTAGCTCCCAATTATGCATCATCAATTCTCTGTTGTACATCCTGAAGCAAAAATCGGTGACAATGTCAGCATCGATCCGTTTGTGAATATCGGCAGAGATGTTGTAATCGGCGATGGTACGTGGGTTGGCTCCAATGTCGTTATAATGGATGGAGCCAGAATCGGGAAGAATTGCAAAATATTTCCCGGCGCAGTAATCTCCGCAATTCCGCAAGATTTAAAATACGAGGGTGAAGAATCGATTGTAGAAATCGGAGATCATACCACTATACGCGAATTTGTTACCATCAACAAAGGAACAAAAGCACTAATGAAAACGGTGGTGGGCAGCAATTGTTTATTGATGGCTTACGTGCATGTAGCGCACGATTGCGTGATCGGAAATAATTGTATATTGGCGAACGGTGTCACACTTGCCGGACATATTTTAATCGATGACTATGCAATTATCGGTGGACTTTCCGCCGTTCATCAGTTTGTTCATATAGGTGCGCATGTAATGATTTCGGGAGGTTCACTCGTTCGGAAAGATGTACCCCCATACACAAAAGCCGCACACGAACCACTCTCATATATAGGTGTGAATGCAATCGGATTAAGAAGAAGAGGTTTTGGTGAAGATGCAATTTCCACCATTCAGAATATATACAGAATATTATATCGTGAAGGACATAATAGTTCTCAGGCATTGGAAATTATTCGCGACACAATTACTCCATCGAAAGAATCGAATGAAATTGTTGAATTCGTAAAATCATCGAGTCGCGGAATTATGAAGGGTTATTATCAGGATGAAGATAACGCTTGAATACGCCGGTCGGAGATATAATACCGATTGGATTTTCCGTCACGTTAATCTGGAGTTGGATCCGTCAAAGGCTTATGTAGTATTGGGTCCCAACGGTTCCGGTAAATCTACTTTTCTCCAATTATTATCCGGAATTTTAGTGCCTTCGGAAGGGAAAGTTAAATATAATATAAATAATATTCTTTTGGGTGAAGAAAAGGTATATGAACATATTTCCATTGCATCACCATATCTCGAATTAATTGATGATTTCACCCCCGACGAACATATTGATTTTCATTTCAAATTCAAGAAATGTGTTACGGGACTTCAACCAAAAAACATTATCGAAATATCCGGTCTCGCACACGCACATGCGAAACAAATAAAATATTTTTCCTCCGGAATGAGGCAACGCTTAAAACTTGTTCTTGCAATTACCTCAGCATCCGCTCTTTTATTATTAGACGAACCTTTAACAAATCTCGATCGTGCCGGAATGGAATGGTATAAAAAAATGGTTAATGATTATCGTTCAGAAAGACTGGTAGTCGTCTGTTCCAATCATCAAAA
>JAHEYM010000461.1:0-414 GCA_023251595.1 Bacteroidota bacterium | reverse complement strand
AGAGGCGTTGCATGCAACGACTTGAATCGGCAGTCAGTGGTTAGTTGGCAGTGGTCAGTTCGGGATGAAGAAAATTCGATTACAGTTTGCCTGCATAATTGTTCTTGCAACCATATTTGAGTTGCTGATGGCAACTTTGGCATTCACCTTCCCATCTCTTGGATATTATGGGTTAACAATTGCGTACATACTAATTGGCGCTGCATTGATTTTCTTTTATTATCTGACAACTCAGTTTGCGCTTGGGTTTACTTTTTTAAGTTTTATTTTCAATATTATTTTATGGATTACTGAACAAACTCTTCTTGAAAAAGTATTTCACGACTCTTTTTCTTATCAAGATGAGACGATGAAAATATTCGTCATTTATTTAAGTGCGATACTTTGGGTTTCAAACAAAATTACGCTCGATAA
>JAHEYM010000089.1 GCA_023251595.1 Bacteroidota bacterium | reverse complement strand
GGTGAAAAATCAGCGGTTGCATGTCGAGCTCGCATTGATACGTATTGCCTCACTCTCTCCGCCGGGAAAGTCAACGATGCCCGTTGAGAAACCGATGACCGTGGCATCTAAACCAAAATCGGTTACTGAACCAGTCGGAACGATCATAAAAAAAGTCGCTGAGCCTGTCGAAACGCCAATGAGCAAGCCTGTCGAAACGTCCGAAAACAGCGGAACAATCTCACTTTCGGCCGCGCTGGGTAAAAAAACAAAAGATACGAATTCTTCTTCAGGTTCAGAAAAAGTTCCGCAGAAAGAATTAACTAATCCATTTACGGAAAATGATCTTCTGATGGTGTGGAAGAAATTTGTTGAAATTACTTCTGAACAGAAAAAGATTCAGTTGTTCACTGCGCTCACCGGTCGTGATCCCGTTTTGTGTGAAGGAAATGTAATCAATATATATATAGATAATAAAGCACAGGAAGATGAGCTGAGAAATAACAGCAAAATACTTCTTGATTTTTTAATGAAGGAACTGATGAATTCCACCGTCAGCCTAAATGTGCAGATTGCGGAAAAATCTGCCGTTAATAAAACACCTTATACCGCATCGGAACGGTATGAGCGTCTGAAACAAATTAATCCGGCGATCGATGATCTGAAAAAACAATTGGATCTGGAAATAGAATAATTCATAAATTGAGAATAAATAATAAAATGTTTAACCTCCGAAAATCCTTACATAAATTATTATTTTTCATATTATTATTCATCCTTCCCTGGTCAGGCTCAGCACAGACGGGGATGCCCACAACGAGCAATCATGCCCCTGCAAGTGTAGGAGGCGATCGGCATACTTTTGTATCTTATGCCAATGATCCTCTTAAAGCCAGAATATATAAATTATCGAACGGATTAACGGTATACCTCTCCGTATATAAAGATGCCCCAAGAATTCAAACCTATATAGCTGTGAAAGCAGGGAGTAAGAATGATCCTTCAGATGCTACAGGACTTGCACATTATCTCGAGCACATGCTTTTTAAAGGAACGGACAAATTTGGTTCAAAAGATTATACGAAGGAAAAGGAAGAGCTTGATAAAATTCAGGATATGTTCGAACATTACCGTACCTTGAAAGATTCTACGGATCGCAAAATAGCATATCATGAAATAGACAGCGTTTCGGGAGAGGCAGCAAAATATGCAATCGCGAATGAGTATGATAAGATGATGTCTGCCATTGGTGCGAAAGGTACAAATGCTTTTACCTCGGTTGAACAAACTGTATATGTAAACGATATTCCTTCAAATCAGATTGATCGTTGGTTGACAATAGAATCTGAACGTTTTCGAAACCCGGTCATGCGACTCTTTCATACGGAACTCGAAGCAGTGTATGAAGAAAAAAATATCGGGCTCGACGATGACAACGAAAAAATGGATGAAGCACTTCAATCAGGTCTCTTCCAAAAACATACTTACGGAACACAGACTACAATCGGAACGATTGAACATTTAAAAAATCCCTCTCTCACAAGAATTAAAGAATTTCTTGCATCATGGTATGTGCCGAATAATATGGCAATTTGTATGTCGGGAGATTTTGATCCTGATTCGGTAATTAATATGATAGATAAAAAATTCGGTGGACTTCCTGCCAAACCTATTCCGAATTTTGTTCCTCCGGTGGAAAGCCCTATTTCCGCCCCAATCGTGAAAGAAGTGTATGGTCCGGAAGCTGAAGTAGTAGAAATTGGATATCGTTTTGGTGGAGCGTCATCGAAGGACGCTGAAATGATTATGCTTATTGATAAAATTCTTGCAAACGGAACCGCAGGTCTCCTGGATCTCGACTTAAATCAACAACAAAAAGTACTCTCGTCTTCCTCATATATTCAAATGATGAAGGATTACTCAGAACATGTAATAACTGCGAATCCCAGAGAGGGGCAGAAACTCGAAGACCTTAAAGATTTATTATTGACAGAAATCGGTAAATTAAAAAAAGGTGATTTTCCTGATTGGCTGTTGAGTGCAATTATTACCGACATGAAACTGGAAGAAACACATTCCTTCGAACACAACAGTTCCCGTGCTGATGCATTCGTAAATTGCGCCGTACTTGGGTTGGATTGGAAATATTATATGGGAAGAATTGAAAGATTGTCGAAAATAACCAAAGAAGAAATTGTGAATTTTGCCAATAAAAATTATAGCAATAATTATGTCGTGGTATACAAACGGACGGGTGATGATAAAAATGTAGTGAAAGTGACAAAGCCTGCTATTACACCCGTTGAAGTAAACAGGGAAGATAAATCCCCGTTTCTGAAGTCGATATTAAATCAGAAAGTACCGGATATTCAACCTGTTTTTGTTGATTATAAAAATGATATTCAACACCTGAGTTTAAAAAACGGAATTCCTGTCAACTACAAATTAAATGAAGAAAATAATCTTTTCTCTCTTTACTATGTGGTCGATATGGGGACGGAAAATAATAAAAAAATCGGTATCGCGGTTAATTATCTCCAATACCTGGGCACCTCCAAATACACACCTGCTGAGTTTAAACAGGAATTATATAAACTTGGCTGTTCATTTGGTGTATTCAGCTCGGAGGATCAGGTGTATGTTAGTCTGACCGGACTTCAGGATAATTTTAATGATGCGCTTGCTCTTTTCGAAAGTCTGTTGGCCGATCCGCAACCTAACAAAGAAGCTCTTGAAAATCTGGTTTCGGATATCCAGAAACTGAGAGGAGATAATAAACTTTCGAAAGATGTTATCCTGTGGAACTCCATGTATAGCTACGCGGAATATGGAAAAAAGTCGCCCTTTACTGATATATTATCGGAGAAACAATTGAAGGATCTTAAACCCGAAGATCTTCTTCCCATCCTGAAAGAACTTACTTCTTATCAACATCATATATTATATTATGGACCTGCAGATACTGAGACGTTAAAACAATCATTGAATCAATCGCATAAGGTGCCGTCAACACTTAAACCAGTGCCCGCACCAATAAAATATGAAGAGCTTCCTACTGATCAGAATAAAGTATATGTTGTGAATCATGATATGAAACAAGCAGAAATTCTGATGATGTCAAAAAATGAATTATATAACAGCTCCAATACAGCTATCATTCGCGGGTATAACGAATACTTCGGCGGTGGCATGTCCTCCATCGTTTTTCAGGATATGCGTGAATCGAAAGCCCTGGCATATAGTGTATTTTCAAATTATAGTATGCCGGAGAAAAAAGATAAAGCACATTATAATTTTGCATATATCGGAACACAAGCTGATAAATTACCGGAAGCGATGAAGGGAATGACCGCTTTACTTACCAATATGCCTGAATCTGAAACGAACCTGACCGCGGCAAAAGAAGCAATCATGCAAAAAATCAGTACCGAGCGAATCACGCGTTCTTCTATTTTGTGGAGTTACGAAAATGCACAGAAAAAGGGTTTGGATTATGACATCAGAAAAGATGTTTTTGCTGCAATTCCCACAATGAATATGTCGGAACTCAAGACGTTTCAAAATAAATATATAAAAAATAATAAATATACGATCATGGTGTTGGGTGATAAAAATGCACTCGATATCAAAACGCTTGAAAAATATGGTCCCGTTAAGTTCTTAACTCTCGAGGATGTTTTCGGATATTAATTCGTAATTTTTAATTTTAATTAATAATATGATGAAACCAGAAAAAATTACAGTAACGAAAAACAAACTGAATGTTCCCGATTATCCGATCATTCCATTTATTGAAGGTGATGGAACAGGTCCTGATATCTGGGCTGCCTCAGCGAGAGTACTCGATGCCGCGGTTGAGATCGCCTTTAACGGCAAAAAGAAGATCGAGTGGAAAGAAGTACTTGCCGGCGAAAAGGCTTTTAAGAAGACAGGTAACTGGCTTCCGGATGAAACGCTCGATGTGATCCGCGAAAATATTATCGCGATAAAAGGACCGCTCACAACTCCAATCGGAGGAGGGATAAGGTCACTTAATGTTGCGCTTCGTCAAATTCTTGATCTTTACGTTTGTCTCCGTCCGGTGAGATGGTTTGAAGGAGTACCTTCACCCGTGAAAAGACCCGGTGCAGTCGACATGGTCATCTTCCGCGAAAATACTGAAGATATATATGCAGGAATCGAATATGTTTCGGGTTCAGAAAATTCTCAGAAAATTCTGAATTTCCTGCAAAAAGAATTTCCAAAAGAATTTTCAAAAATAAGATTCGGTACTGCTGAAAAGACAAATTCATATCTCGATGCGGCCGGATTACCTCATGTGAGCG
The DNA here is from genome assembly GCA_023251595.1 of Bacteroidota bacterium. Taxonomy (GTDB): domain Bacteria; phylum Bacteroidota; class Bacteroidia; order AKYH767-A; family JABDAW01; genus JAHEYM01. Next base: position 6,621 of record JAHEYM010000089.1, on the reverse strand, counting down.
ATGCTGAAGCTGTTCAGGTCGGTATTGGAATCAAAGCGGTTTCTAAATTCGGTAGTGAACGTTTAATCCGTTCTGCTATTGAATATACACTCCGCCATAAAAGAAAATCTTTGACGATCGTGCATAAAGGAAATATAATGAAATATACCGAAGGTGCTTTCCGCGATTGGGGATATGCACTTGCGGAAAAAGAATTCGGAAATCATGTATATACATGGAATGCCTGGGAAAAAACAAAAGCCGAAAAAGGAGAAGCAGTTGCAAATCAGGAACAAAAAGATGCATTGGCTTCCGGGAAAATATTAATTAAAGATGCCATCGCAGACATTACACTTCAACAAGTTCTTACACGTCCCGAAGATTTTGATGTAATTGCAACGCTGAATCTGAATGGCGATTATTTATCAGATGCTCTCGCCGCACAAGTTGGTGGAATCGGTATCGCTCCCGGCGCAAATATTAATTATGTAACCGGTCATGCCATCTTTGAAGCTACACACGGAACCGCACCAAAATACGCAGGGCTCGATAAGGTAAATCCGGGTTCTCTCATCCTTTCAGGTGCTATGATGCTGGAACATTTAGGTTGGAACGAGGCTGCCACCTTAATCTACAATGGTATTGAAAAAGCGATCGCAGGTAAACGAGTGACTTACGATTTCCAACGTCAGATGGAAGGCGCGACTTTACTTAAATGTTCTGAATTCGGAGATGAGATTATCAAGTGTATGAAAAGTTCATCAGTAGGAATTCCTGCCTGAGAATTTGGATTATCGGATTAATTAGTCTATTTTGGGAGTCTGAAAAATAACGGAAATATGAAATTATTCTGTTGCAGACTCCCAAATTTTTTTCTCTTAACATCCGTAAGGATTTTGCAAATTACGTTTGTATTGTGTATATTCTTTTATTCTTGCAAAGCGCAATATACTTTTCATTTTAATGATTCAATCCTCGTTATAACACAAAATGATACACTCCCGATGGCTTGGGCAGGTGGACTGAATTGTCCCCAATTCTCGACCATCGATCTGAACAGAGATGGACTGAAAGATCTTTTTGTTTTTGATAAAGACGGAAATGTTGTCAGGACTTTTATTAATGTCGGTAGTCCAGGAATAACTAAATATAAATATGATCCATCTTATGAAAAATATTTTCCCCCTCTCATGAACTGGGCATTGTTATATGATTATAATTGCGACGGGTTGGAAGATATTTTCACTTCGAACGGTAATAGCAGAATTCGTGTATATAGAAATGATTATACACTTCAGAATGGATTTGTATTCACATTGGTCGCTGACCCTCTGTTAAGCAATGAATTCGGTTCAATCGTGGATATAACTGTCGGACCTGCGAATTTACCGACATTCTCAGATGTGGATCGTGATGGTGGTCTTGATATTATAAATTTTAATCTTTCGTCCAGCATCTTAAATTATCACCATAATAATTCTATTGATTCGACAGGGAATTGTGACTCTTTGGATTATGCTTTTAATACACTCTGTTGGGGACAATGCAGCACAAGCTCATTTACCTGTTGGGATCTGGGTATGAGTTGCAGAGCCAATACGCACCCTCAGTCGGATACAAACTCGACAGGAAATATGAGGCACGGAGGAGGTACACTTTTATCACTTGATTTGGATGGCGACGGCGATAAAGAAATGTTGGTGGGCGATCAATCAAATTATGTTACAGCTTTATATAATGGTGGCGATTCTTTAACAGCAAATATTACGACTCAGGATTGCACATTTCCTTCTTATGATGTTCCCGCATATATAAATAGTTATCCGGCTTGTTTCTATATAGATGTGGATAATGATGGGAAAAGAGACCTGCTCGTTTCACCTACAGGAAATTTTGTTTCCGAAAACTACCAGTCTGTTTGGTATTATCATAACGACAGTACCGATACGAGTCCTCTCTTTCATTTGAGGATGAATAATCTATTTCAAAACCAAATGATCGAGTTAGGTTCTGGTGCACATCCTGTATTTTTTGATTACGATCATGATGGAAAAATGGATCTCCTGATCGGGAATGACGGTTATTTTTCTGCTACAGGAAATTATCGCGGAAAAATAGCTTTATATAAAAATACAGGAACATTGAATATTCCGGAGTTTACCTTGGTGACAAACGATTTTGCAAACATTGACACCCTCCATTTTAATTCGATTCAGCCTACCTTCGGCGATCTTGACGGCGATGGTGATCCCGACATGATTATCGGAGAAAGTATGGGCTCACTGGTCTACTTCCCGGATACAACGACCGGCGGCTATCCTGTGAGTTACGGTGCGCCGGTTTTTAATTATCAGGGTTTGTTACCGGGACAATACGCTTCACCCCAATTGATCGATATCGATCGTGATGGGAAGCTCGATTTGGTGACCGGAAACAGTGCCGGGAAATTATTTTATTTTCGCAATACAGGTACTGTGAATGCCCCGGTTTTTACTCAACAATCCAATTTTTTTGGCGGTGTAAATGTGAGAGAAGTTGGTTTCGTTACCGGATATGCTCAACCCTTTTTTTATGACTCGGCTGGCAGTTATCGCCTCTTTGTCGGTTGTGAGCGTGGAATGCTTTTTTATTATGATCAGATTGATGGTAATCTTGGTGGAAATTTCCATCTTGAAGATTCATTGTTTAACTATACATATATGAACGGGTATGAAGGATCAAGAATAAGTGAAACAGCAGCAGATATTACCGGCGATGGCAAACTTGATTTTGTCATCGGGAATCTGGATGGTGGTGTTAAGTTCTTTGCTTCAGGCGCAGCGCCAGTTGGAATTGAAAAGCTTTCCGACATTCCCATTTCAGTCAAACTTTTTCCTAATCCAACCCGCAAATCATTTCATCTTAGTTTGAAGAAAAATGATTTTTTGAACCCGGAAATTTGTATATTTGATGTCGCCGGAAGATTGGTGTCTTCCACATATTCTTCACAAGCGGAAATTGAATTCAATGTCTCAGATCTCTCTCCCGGATTCTACTCTGTCAAAATCTCGGATATCAACGGCAGGACGGCTGTTAAAAAATTAATAATTAACAATTAACAATTAACAATTAACAATTAACAATTAACAATTAACAATGAAAAGTTGTAGCTCTCCATTCCTTTTTTTTCGGGTAGAAGTATTACATTCATGAATCGCAATAAGCTATTTGTAGATCAGTAAGATTCTTTCATTATTAAATCATCGAAAATTCATATATTAAGTTTAATTTCAATACGAATCTCTTAATTCAAATATCATTGTTAATTGTTAATTGTTCATTGTTAATCAGAGGAGCCTCACTCTTTTTGATGTTTGGTCTGATCTCTTTTTCCGGAATCAGTCAGGTCGTACCCATGAATCCTGATCCACAAAACCACGAGATTATTACCGATCGCGAACCCATTTATCCGAAAGGCGAAAAAGCATTATTCGCTTTCGTCCAGGATCACATCCGTTTCACCGATGAAGCGATAAAAAGGAATATTATCGGAGAAGTTACGCTCAGTTTTGATGTCAATGCCGACAGTACACTCACTAATATTCTTGTTTTGGAGGGTATTGGCTGGGGAATAGATGAAGAGGTAAAAAGAATTATCTCTGAAATCAAATTCTTACCGGCATTACAGATGGGTGTCGCGGTTAAGATGAATATGATGCTTACCTTTCCTGTGAAGGCACACTAGTTTTCTACAATGATTCTCGGACCCGTATCATTGTTAATCGCAGGAATCGTTTTCACGTAAGCATAAATCGCTTTCAGATCGTCTTCCGTCATTCTGCTGAATGGTCCCCATGGCATGGGCGATCCAGGCAGAATTCTTCCCTGTCTGAACCGTTTGATAAATTGCTCCTCAGTCCAATGAGAAAGCGCTCCCGTTTTATCATCAGCGGTAAGATTCGGTGACACGAAAAATGATTTATCTTTTGTCTCGTCTGCGAGTTTCAACCCGCCTGCGAAATCCTTTCCGATATATTTACCGGTCTTTAAATCGCGGTTGGTGTGACATCCACGACAATTGGCAACATTCCAAACTAAGTACTTCCCATACTCAACTGTTGGACCTGGTTCCACGTGTTTTGGGATTTCGCCTTCCATGGGCGCGGGTATGATCATGAATGCTTTAACAATTTTTCCCAATAGATTATATTTGTTTTCCGGAACGACATTTTTCACAGGTTCGGAAACCCGGAGAAATGAAATTACCGCAGTCAAATCATCTTCTGCCATATTGTGGAAAGGCATCAGATCTATCAGTGCGCGTCCGTCGCTTCCGACACCATAACGTAAGGTTCTTGCAATTTCCTGATCCGTTAATTTTCCGATTCCGGTCTCCATATCTGGCGTAATATTTTTGGAATACAATTCCCCGATCGGGATTTTGAAAACATGACCACCTGCGAGCGGAAGAATTTCACCCTTATCGACAGCTTCCATCTGAGCGTTGGTTGTGTGACAAACTGCACAATGCGCGGGACCATAAACCAGGTACTTTCCCCGGGCTATCACAACCGAATCTTTCGAGATTTTAATCTCAGGATAAGGAGCATCGAATTTAAGATTTTGTCGCATCGAGACAACAACGGTCAGCACGACTACAACGATTCCAATTGTGATCAGGAACCACTTAAGGATTTTTACAAGAATTTTCATGCGAGACGAGGGTTAGGGGTTAGGGGTTCGGGGTTAGGGGTTAGGGGTTAGAGGTTAGAGGTTAGAGGTTAGAGGTTAGAGGTTAGAGGTTAGGGTTACGTGAAGCGCCAAATGTATTAATTATTATTTTATCTCTTCGTGCCTTCGCGCCTTCGCAGCCACATTTTTTTTTTGGGGAGCATCGGCGTTGGTTTTTTTTTAACAAAAAATCTCAAAACCTTACATCTGTAATCAAGCTCTTTAATACGGAATTCACCCCATACTCTGTGATCTTACCTTTGCTGTATCAGCTTCGAAAACAAAAAAAAATAAAATGAAAAGCGTAAAAAATTACTTCTTCGTACTTCTTGGAATCATGACCATCGGCTCTTCCACCATTGCAGGTGGCGATTCAACCAAACTAATTTTTCCCGAAAAAAAGAAGTCACTGGTAGCTGAACCCACCTCAGAAGTTAAAAAACTAGAGAGTGCCCATTTTACATATAATACTGGGAAAGTATATGTTACCTGGCTCACAAACGGCGATGATGAAGATGGTGTTTATATGATTGAAAGATCTGTGGACGGTGAAAATTATGCAGGCGTAGGTTATAAGACAGCGATTCCAACAAAACTTCATTTGTTGTTTTGTTGGATCGATGAAAATCCCTCAAACGGAACAGCTTACTATAAATTATCAAAAATTCAACCCAACGGCATCGATGCACTAACACCTCCGACAGCAGTAGTCGTTCCTCAGGAGCAGAAAATTAAAAGTGCCTCCATCGAAAAAAAGTAGGGACATCAGATTTGATGTCCGGTATAGAAAAAAAATAGAGACATCAAATCTTATGTCTTCCTTATAAAAGAATTTTGGTTTTAATTGGTTCTTGGTTGGTTAAAATTGAGTCCCGTCGGGTGGTTCCTTCGGGACTTCTTACATTATACCCTCCCCATTTGGGGAGGGCAGGGTGGGGTTGGAGGGAAGGGGGAGGACTTACAACGTCAGCGTGTACGCCACACCGATCACATAATCATGCTCCGCTTGTGGCATATTAAAATCACGCTGAATCATATAATATAATCCGGCAGAATGTACACGGTTAAATTCATGATCCACTCCGAAATAATACCGCATCCTATCGAACCCATTGTTGTAGGGAGCTCGTGGATTATGGAACTGGTATCTCGATTCAACTGCGATGTACGGCACATTTCTATATAGATCATATTTTATTTCAAGTTTGTTTCGCATGTAGGTTTCGGGAACCGGACCCTTGTTTGCCGAGTAGTAATCACGCACCTGTCCTTGAAGCCGGAAACGGTAAGCGAAAACCAGGTGCTTAACTTTCTCTTTTGCAACAACATCAAAAATCAGGCGGTGTCTTGCGCTCAGCGGACCTTCATCGCGGGCTTTCTCAATCCAGCGGTAGGTTAAAGCCGCTTTAAAAACCTTTGAAAGTTTATAGCTGATTCCGAAGTTGGTGTATATAAGATTGAATTCGGTGATGTTGTCCATCAGTCTTATCTCTTCCTCGATACTGGCAGTCCACCGTTGTGTTATCTTTTTTGAAATACCGATGTCGGTCCACTGCCACAGATCTGACACCGGTGCTGATTTATTTTCCTGACCAAAACCGGAGAAGGGCGTGAGGAGAGCGAAGAACAAACAGAAAACGAAGAGATTTTTGAAATTCACCTTTTAGCTGAGAGTCGATTGTTAAGCGAATGTAAAGTTGAGAAAATTTTTCGGAACGCCTTGAATATTCATGAGTGACGATTTTTTTGGCGTGTCCCCTCTCGCCTGAGGCGAGAGGGGTCGGGCTCCACTTCAATCCCTCACGCGGGTGAAAACAGAAACCGACAGCTTTCAATCCTGGGTGAGGGGCTAAGCACTATCCATCAGTATCAACAATACAAAATGATTACGTACCTTTACGATCCGATATTGAGAAGGTGAAGTAGATTGGA
>JAHEYM010000460.1 GCA_023251595.1 Bacteroidota bacterium | reverse complement strand
AAAACTCACCAAACGACCTTCCCATACAAGACCAAAACCCTGAGGTGGTTTGCCATCGTGTTCATGAATTTTTGGTAGTCCGTTTGCGAAATCATATTTCTGATGATATATCGGGTGATTAAATGGTAATTCGATAAAATCCAGCTCGGGAAACACCTTTTTCATTTGCGGACGAACGTAGGGATTAAGACCATAATTATCGTCGATGTGTAGAAATCCTCCGCCGATAAGATAGCTCCGCAGGTTTTGCGCTTCGGAAGAAGACAATGACCAATTGCCATGTCCTGTCATGTGCACAAATGGATAGTTGAAAATCTCAGGACTTCCGACCTCCACAATTGCCTGTTCGGGATTGATATTGCATCCAAGATTATCGTTCGTAAATTTAATAAGATTAGGCAATGAAGTTGCCAGATTTGCATACCAATCGCCGCCCCCATTATACTTCAACAAAGCGATCTGGAAAGAATAGTCAGGCATCCTGAACGAGCTGAAAAGTCCGAAACAGATAAGGAAAGCGATTGAGAGTTTGATGGTGCGCATAATGCAAAGATAGTGATTAGGTAGAGACGTTGCATGCAACGACTTGGGTTGATAGGTTGATAGGTTGATAGGTTGATAGGTTGATAGGTTGAAGGGTTGAAGGGTTGAAGGGGCGATTCATGAATCGCCGGTACTTCGTTGAAAGAAAAACTCCGTTAGGAGCGAAAGTTTGGTAGAAAAAAGAGTATCTGGTTCCCAAGAAGTCCCGGAGGGGCTACATTATCTTCTTTTAGCAACCCATCAGATCAAATTACCTATATTTGCGCCTTTATTAAATTATATTAATCGAAATCTGTTTTAATGGTTGGAAGAAAATAACCCGGTTTATAGATCACGTTAATTTGCAACGGCAAAATGGTATTCATAATCTTTTTCAGAGCCCAGCACCTGCTCAATATGAAAAACTTCCGGACAATCATCAAAAGAAAAACCGACCCGACCTAAGGTGGACCATTTCTTACGCTGATCCCTACTGAGTTTTTTAATACTTGGAAAACGCGAAAGGGGGCTAATGATGATACGTCCGTCTTTCAGGTAAATTTCCATTTTCCCTTTATGCTGAAATTCTATTTTTATTATTACAGGTTTTACGTTTATGAATCCTTCCACTTTCATGTTATTCGAGATTAATCATTTTTACTTTTTGTCCTTTAATAAATTTATCAACTTGGCTAATGAGCAGTGTCCGGTTCCAGCCAAAATTTAGCAAGTAATTTATGTCTTCCTTTCCTTAACTCAACATGTAAGTGTTTTCTTCCTTCAAATATATCGGCAGAAAACATCAGAAATATAAATGCTTTGTAGCGGGCTAATTTCGGCATAACGATTACAAAGATACGAAATTTTTAGCGCAAAGTCCGCAAAGTTAAAACGCAAAGGACGCAAAGCTTTGATTAACATTATTTTATTCGTTGATGGCGGTGGTAGTTAATCGTAATCTTGAATTAATGATAAATCTTCGTGTTCAGACATTCAACCCCTTCAGGGTTGTAAAATTTTCGCCATCCACATACGCCGGATTCCATCCGGTGCTATTCGGATTGAAGCCCTTCATGCTTCTTTATTGGGATGCACTCTTTCACTTCTCCTCCAGCTGAAGCTGGAGTCTATTGATATTCTTGCATCTTCACTCTTTCATTCCTTCACTCTTTCATTCCTTCACTCTTTCACTCTTTCACTTTTTAACTCCTTAATAACTCGAAATTCACTACTTTTGTACTATGGAAATCTTCCACATCGGCTTCCTCACTATCCGACTCCTTGATATTCTCGATATCCTTTTGGTCGGGTATCTTCTCTATAAACTTTATCAGGTTGTGAGGGGCGGCGCTGCAATGAATATATTCAGCGGTGTTATTCTAATATATGTTCTTTGGTGGGTGTTCGCAAAGTTGCTTAATATGCAAATGATGGCAACGATTTTCGGACAGTTTATCGGGGTTGGATTTATTGCACTTATCATCGTTTTTCAACAGGAGGTTCGTCGATTTCTGATTTTGTTGGGTTCTAATAATTTTTTGGCGAAGTCGGGGTTGGCAAAACAATTTCTTCCATGGAATTGGCAACCTGTAAACACGCAAACTGCTCAGATAACGCCGATTATTAAGGCATGTAAAAGCATGTCGAATACAAAAACAGGTGCTATAATTGTGCTCGCTAAATCGACCGAGCTTAGTTTTTATATACGAACAGGCGATTTATTGGAAGCCGAAGTTTCGAAGCGTTTATTGGAAAGTATTTTCTTTAAAAATAATCCGTTGCATGACGGAGCTGTAATTATTTCCGGGAATAAAATTAAAGCAGCAAGATGTGTATTACCCGTTTCTGAAAATCCCGATATTCCCGCTCGTCTTGGAATGCGTCACCGTGCAGCGCTTGGCATCACTGAACAGACAGACGCGATAGTGATTGTAGTCTCGGAAGAAACCGGCGAATTATCTTTTGTGAAAGAAGGTGAATTAACCCTGGGACTTAATTTCGAAGATCTCGAAAACCGTCTTATGATGGAGTTTCGGTAATTAGGAAGAACAAGTTGGAGTTTCGGTAAATGTATAGTTTTTTAATAGGGTTTGATCAAAATATCCGTTGAAATTGAGAGTGTTTCCGAGATCTTTCTAATCATAGATAAAGTCAATTTTCTTTTTTTATTTAAAATTTCACTCACCCGACTTTTAAATCCGATTACATCAGCCAAATCCTGTTGATTCATATTCATTTGTTCCATTCTGAATTTGATGGCTTCGATTGGATCGGGCGAGGGAATTGGAAAATGTTCATTTTCATACTTGTCGATTAGAATTGATAATATTTCAAGTTCATCACCTTCTTTACTACCTCTTTTCGCATCAAAAATTGTTTCGATTCGAACCATAGCAGAATCGTAGTCTTTTTTAGTTTTAATTGGCTTAATCGTCATATC
>JAHEYM010000459.1 GCA_023251595.1 Bacteroidota bacterium | reverse complement strand
GCGAAGGAGTTCGAGGGAGATAGCAGACCCGCGTTAAAACTCGCTTATATCAAGAATATATCGACTGATTTGTCGGAGGCTAAAAATAGTGTAAGAGCATATTCTTTTTCCCCTGAAACTGAATTACTGAGCCCGTTTTCGAGTGCAACTTTGATGATTGATGAGCAGCTCGATCAGTTGAATCAATTATGTGCAGGCGATTTCGTTGAAAAGCCCGTTATCGACAGTTTGGTCATTCTTATTCAGGCTGAGTTTCTTGTACTTAAAGAACAAATCCTCCTGACAGAAAATAAAACTGATCTTTTTGATGATTTATCCGCAAAATTAATGCGTACACAAAAGCGGACGGAGAATCTGAAAACCGTCAAAGGAACTAATGTTTTTAAACGAATATTTGGAAAGAAGGAGCAGGTGGAAAAGGACACATTTTCAATTAATCTTCTCGGGGAAGAAATCAAAAATTTAATGCGAATTGATACTGAAGAAAAAAGATCACTCAAGGAACGACAGACGGGGCTTGTCAATATGGAAAAATCATTGATGGAACGAGTCACGCAATTTTTTTCTATCATTGAGAATCGCGAAAAAGATGCAGTTCTCAAAAGGAGCGAAGAAGCAAAAACGAGAGCAGATGAAACGAATCACCTGATCTCAGAGTTCAGCATAACTGCATTTTCATTATTACTGATTGTAGGTTTGGCTATTGTGATATATGTGCGTAAAAGAAATATTTTTGATGAGGAATTAAAAAAGGCGGAACAGGAAGCCGAAGAACATGCCAGAGCCAAAGAGGTTTTCCTCGCAAATATGAGTCACGAGATGCGAACGCCTATGAATTCCATCATCGGTTTCACTGATCTTGTGCTGGAGTTACCACTGGGTGAAACACAACGGGAACAATTGCAGATGGTGAGAATGTCTGCAGATCATTTGTTGGGGATCATAAATAATGTTCTCGATTATTCGAAATTAAGTGCAGGAAAATTTGAGACGCAAAAAACGGGGTTCAGACCTCGAAAGGTTTTAGAAGAATCTGTTTCGATCATAAAAGCAATCGCTGATAAAAAAAGGTTGGAAATTGAGCTTAATATAAAAGACTCAATTCCTGAGATTTTGATTGGCGATCCATTTATTTTAAAAGAAATATTATTGAATATTCTCAGCAATGCAGTAAAATTCACAGAACAAGGGCAAGTAAAAATTTCTGTTGTCTGGCATGAAGAAGACCCGAATAATCATGTCATGACTTTTTCTGTTTCTGATACAGGTATCGGAATAAATGCAGATAAGCTTCCGCATATATTTGACGAGTTCGAACAGGCTGAGACAGAGACTTCAAGAAAGTTTGGGGGGACCGGTCTTGGATTGGCAATCACAAAAAAACTGGTAGAACTCCTGGATGGCACAATTTTCATCGCAAGTTCTGAAAATAAAGGAACGCGTGTAAATTTTGTGATTCCATATTCTAAAGGGACGGAAGAGGATCTTCCGGGTGCCATTCTCAGTCAGACGAATGAAGAATCTCTCAATAATTTGAATATTCTAATAGCGGATGACGAGGCATTCAATCGGATTTTATTATCGACGATTTTGAAAAAATGGGGTGTTGTTTGTACAGAAGTTACAAATGGAAATGAAGCAGTAGAATCGTTTCAAAATAATCATTATGATTTAATATTAATGGATTTGAGAATGCCCGTGATGAACGGAGTCGAAGCAACAAAAATCATCAGAAAAACCAGCACAGTTCCGGTCATAGCATTAACTGCCGCCACCACTTCAACAGATTTTGAACAATGTCGTAAACATGGTGTTAATGCCATATTAAAAAAACCCTATAAACAAACAGAACTTTATAATTTGCTCACTTCTGTATTGAAGAACAAATCTTTTGCTTCACCCGTAAATAATGGTATTAAAAAAAATGTCATGGAAGAACGCCCTATTTCAAAAGATCATCCGGAAGAGAAACTTTACGATCTGGAAGTGCTGAATGACGTTGCAAAAGGCAATGAACAGTTCGTGTTGAATATGTTGGAATTATTCGTAAAAAACACTTTAGAAGCTATACAGGAAATTAAAGACGATTTGCATAATCTGAGATTGCAGGATGCATCTGACAAGGCACACAAAGCTGCCCCGCCGTGTATGCATTTAGGCGCTGTCAAACTTTATGAATTATTAAAAGAGATTGAAGAGAATGCATCTCATCAGCAAAGTTTTCACTCCGTAAAAAAATGGGTGAACCTTCTCGATGAGTATAAAGAAAAACTGTTCCCGCTTCTGCAGGAAGAAATAAATAAACGAAGACACTGAATTTAAGTCATATTTTATATGCAGCAAATCCCACCGCAATATGATTGACAGACCTTTTAAAATTTGTGTTATCGAAGATAACGAATGGTATAATAAGTTGATCGTGTATCATCTTTCCCTGAATCCGGATTATGAAGTTGAGGGTTATCTGACAGGAACTGAATTCCTCGCAAATATTGACAAGCAACCTGATGTTGTGACATTGGATTATTTACTTCCGGGTATGAATGGAATGGAGCTTTTGCGAAAAATAAAAAAATTCAACAAAGAAATTGAAGTGGTGATTATATCCGAACAGCATGATGTTGAAACATCCGTTGAATTAATAAAAAACGGAGCCTACGATTATATTGTAAAGGCAAAAGATATACAGGATCGCCTCATCAATACGATCGGTCATATCCGAAAAAAAGCAGGTATGGATGCGCACCTTACAAAACTTTCAAAGGAAGTGGGAAAAAAATATGATTTTCAAAAAGGGATTATCGGGAATAGTGAATCGCTGAATAAAATTTTTAGTCTGATTGAAAAGGCAATAGAGACTAATATCAGTATTTTGTTAACCGGCGAAACAGGGACGGGTAAAGAACTCGTTGCGAAAGCAGTCCATTATAATTCTGCCCGCAAATTAAAACCTTTCGTTGCAGTT
>JAHEYM010000458.1 GCA_023251595.1 Bacteroidota bacterium | reverse complement strand
CAAACTCCTGAAACCGGAATGGCAAATGCGTCAAAACCACGATGACTGGTAGTTCCTGCTCTGTAGAAAGATCCACCTGTGAGCAACGTTGAACCTCCGGCATACACGGCTAAAATCTGATCGTTATAAGCTCCATCCATACACAAAGCAGTTCCTGTTGATGCATCTGCCGCAACAAAATATCCTTTAGCGACTGCCGGAACCCCTGCATAACCCAATGCTCCGCCTGCATAAACAATCCCGTTATTCACAGCAACACACATCAGATCAGCACTCGTACCAATACCGTTGGTACCTAATAATTGTGGATCCCATGCATTGGTAGTTCCGCTGACGGTTCCGATAGAAGCGAGTCCATTGTGAACCACGCCACCAACATGATCAAATATACCTGCTATATAAAGGTTAGTTCCATCTGTTGCCATACCTTCCACATAAGAATCGGGAGAAGGATCCCAGCCCACATTTACAGAGCCTAAAGCGTTGTCAACACTTGCAACATAGTTTCTCGGAGTTGCACCGATGCCGGTGAAACTTCCTCCGATAAATACATCACCACCAACGGGCAAAACTGAGTAAACCCAGTTATTCGCTGAAGGATTCCATGCTGTAGTCGCTCCGGTTCCGATATCCACTGCACCGACATACTGTCTGACTTCGCCACCCAGTATGGTGAAATCACCACCGACATAAAGCAGAGAACCTTGTCTAGCGATAGAAATCACATAACTATTAGCGCCGGGATTGAATGTTGAAGTAGCAATACCCGTTGTTGCATCAATCTCTGCGATATACTGGCGGTCATCGCCAAGACCACTGTAGAAGTGTGAAAATGCACCTCCGGCGAGTATTGTTCCACTTCCACCATCAGCAAGCGTGTACACATAATTGTTCGCTTGCGGATTCCATGAAGTCGGAAGCCCGGTCGTACCATCGATCGCAGCGAGATAAGGACGACTTACTACTTTGAACATGTTGAATGCACCGCCCACGATCAGTTCACCCCCAACATTCGACGCCATCGCGTAAACATAATTCCCCGGTGTCGGATCGAAGGAAGTTGCAAGTCCTGTTGATAAATCAATGCCTGCTAAATAATTGCGGTTGAGTCCGCCAATCGTGGTAAAATAGCCGCCCGCATATAGGTTTGGACCGTCGATCGCCATCGAAACGACATAAGAATTCGATTGTGGATCCCATGATGTTGCGACACCGGTAGCCATATCCAGTGCAGCGATGTAGGATCGATAATTGGCAAATGAATTTGTGTAGTTAAACCCACCGCCGATGATCAAATCAGAACCATTCACAAGCATACAATAGACAGAACCATTCAGATTCGGATCCCAACTTGTGACGTTTGCAGTTGTTCCATCTACCTGCGCTATATAATTTCTGGAATCTGAGTTGAGAAGAAAGAAACTTCCTCCCACCATCAGATCAGTACCTGAATATTCGAGTGTATATATATATCCGTTCGGCGATGGGTCCCATGATAAAGCCAGACCGGTTGTAAGATCAACCTGTGCAAGATAATTGTGAAAAGCTCCCCCAACATCCGACAGATAACCCCCAACAAAAATTGTATTATCGGCAACATCAAGAGCCAAAGCGAGTACGGTACTGTTCGCGTTGGGATCCCAACCTGAGGCGAGCGCAGTGGTCGTTGATAATTCCGCGATATTATTTCTCGGTTGTCCGCCTATATTTGAAAATGATCCGCCCGCGTAAACAGACGAACCCAACGTTCTGATTGCGTAGACCGTACTATTTGCTGAAGGATCCCAAGCTGTAATCGCATGTGTAGTGAGATCGAGTGCAGCTATATAGTTACGTGATTGGAAATGATGCAGAGTGAAATTTCCCCCGACAACGACATTACTACCGCTAAGACCGATTGCATTTACATTAGAATTGAAGTTTGGATTCCAGGAAGTTACACTCGCAGCAACCATATTAATCTGAGCAAGATAGCTTCTGTTTTGTCCACCCATCATAGTAAATTGACCACCGGCATAAAGATAAGTACCATCAGAGGCAAGCGCGTTCACCGTAGAATTAGCATCCATCTGCCACGCATTTGGAGTACCTGTCGGGATATCAATTGCAACGAGATAAGCGTGAGCATCTGCCCCGATCATGGAAAATGTTCCGCCGACAAAAAGTGTCGTGCCTTGCACCAGACTTGAAAAAACTGTCCAGTTCGGTGAAGGATCCCAGGAAGTGATTAAGCCGGTAGCGCCATCCACCTGTGCGAGATAATTCCGAGGTAGACCGCCGATATTATTAAAATAACCGCCGATGTATCCATACGTACCATCATAGGACAGCGTATTCACGCCATTATCGGGAGAAGGATCGAAAGCCGTGAGGGAAAGAGGAGAACCGGAAAACGACGCAAGATAATTACGAGGTTGACCGGCGATATTGTTAAACCAACCACCAACGACCAAAGTGTTTCCTCCTACCATTATCATAGAAGTGACAGAACTATTTGGATTCGGAGCCCATGTGGCATCTAAAGCACAGGTAGTCGCATCTACTTTAGCGAGGTAATAGTTGTTCCAGGAACCATCGACATAATAGAAAGCGCCGCCGAGATAAAGATCTGAACCATCCAGCAACAATGTATTAATTCCGCCATAAACATCGCGGTCGAACGCGGGATCAACACTGTTATCAGAAAGAATATGAGCGACATTATTACGGATTACTCCACCTACAGTGGAGAAATTTCCACCAATATACCAACCACCTGCACCATCACTAATTGTACTATAAACATTCCCATTTGTCATCGGAAAAGAAGATGCCGGCACATCCGAAGATGTTGAAAGTTCGGCGAGATTCGAAATGCTGGTGCCCGACTGAGTAAAATCGCCACCGAAATAAAGTACACCGCCCGATTTCTCCATCGTTCGCACATTCGAGTTCAGATTTCCCATGATACCCGGAGCAAGGGCACCATCAGAGAGATTAACCGC
>JAHEYM010000457.1 GCA_023251595.1 Bacteroidota bacterium | reverse complement strand
GTTTCGATATGGGGTGTAATTCTGAACCACATATTTCAAAACCCGATTGTAAATTGTATTTTTACTTAAAGTAGGATCGGTTATTGTTAATTGAACGGTCGGGTCCCCATTCTCGTTCAGCTTCCATTGTCCTTCTATTTCCTTTAGTTTTTTAATCACACTGTTACTTTGCCCAAAAGATGAAATACACGAAAAAACAGCAATAATTAAAATCAAAAATAATTTTTTCATTTAAATTTATTTTAATTTCTTAGGATCGTAGTGTCTTCGTGGCGAAAATTAATATGCCCGCAAAGACGCAAAGTCGCGAAGGATTGGTTTTGTTATTAAAATTCTTCTCATCATCGATGAGAAGAATTTATTTTCTCCCCCGCTGGAGGGGGCAGGGGGAGGAGATTACATCCTCTTTATCCTCGCACCCAGCGCATTTAAACGCTGATCGATGCGTTGATAACCACGGTCGATTTGCTCGATATTGTGGATCACAGATTTTCCTTCGGCACTCATTGCTGCCATCAAAAGTGCTACACCGGCGCGGATATCGGGAGAAGTCATCGAAATGCCACGTAACGGAAATTTGCGGTTTAATCCGATGACGGTTGCACGATGCGGATCACACAAAATAATCTGTGCACCCATATCAATTAATTTATCAACGAAAAATAAACGACTCTCGAACATTTTTTGGTGAATAAGAACAGTTCCATTCGCCTGCGTCGCAACAACCAACACGATACTTAATAAATCGGGGGTGAAGCCTGGCCAGATCGCATCGGAGATGGTGAGAATAGATCCGTCGATAAAAGTTTCCAGCTCGTACGATTCCTGTTTAGGTATATATATATCGTCACCACGGATTTCTAATTTGATTCCGAGTTGCTGAAAGGTATGCGGAATAATTCCGAGATGCGGATATCCGACATTTTTAATGGTGAGTTCGGATTTAGTCATTGCCGCCATACCGATAAAACTGCCGATTTCGATCATGTCGGGTAACATACGATGTTTGGTACCGTTTAAGGAAGTCACACCTTCTATCACCAGTAAATTAGAGCCGATGCCCGATATTTTAGCACCCATATTATTCAACATTTTGCATAATTGCTGAATATATGGTTCGCAGGCAGCATGATAAATTGTGGTTGTGCCGGAAGCTAGAACCGCAGCCATAATGATATTCGCTGTTCCGGTTACCGATGCTTCATCCAAGTGCATGAAACAACCTGTGAGTTTTTTTGCCTCTACCCGAAAGAAATTATCGTTATTGTCGAAAATAAATTCCGCGCCGAGTTTTTCAAATCCGATGAAGTGTGTGTCTAACCTTCTGCGACCGATTTTATCACCACCTGGACGAGGCACCGAGGCTTTTCCGAATCGCGCTAATAGCGGACCAACGATCATAATAGAACCGCGAAGCTCGGTTGCCTGTTTTTTAAACTCCGGCGTTTCGAAATAATCGAGATTAATATTCTCTGCCTTAAATGTATAGCTGTCATCGAGCGTTTTTTCAACCTCAACGCCCATATTGCCGAGCAATTCGATCAGTTTATTTACATCACGGATATCCGGAATATTTGATACATAAACTTTTTCCGGTGTTAATAAGACTGCACAAAGAATCTGCAGTGCTTCATTTTTTGCTCCCTGCGGGGTGATCTCTCCAGAGAGAGAATAACCTCCTTGTACTTCAAAACTACCCATTAGAATTTTCTTCTTTTTCTGTTTGTATTAATAAAACTTTTTCCTTTCGGGAGGGTTCTTGTTTTTGTTTTAAAAGAAGCTGAAGAGGGTGATGCATTCGATGTTTTCAGAAGTGTTTCTGTAGAAATAAATTTAAAGGAGTCGCTGACCTTAATTCTTCCTTCAGAAAGTGCTCTTAATTGTTCAAGAATCATTTCATCGCTTACAGTATCACGATTCCAGTTGAGGTACGCCATTTTCATAAAATTTGCAATCGCTGCGATCACTGCATCCCGTTCCGGACCTGCTTCCTGTTCAGAGACTTGTCCGATAAAATTCTGAATAATTTTACCATAATGTCTGAACTTAATATTATGACTCGGGTATTTAATTTTTTTCGGTTTTGTGTGTAGTGCCTCTTTCGATGGGAGAGGGTAGGGTGAATCTACATCTAATTTAAAATCAGAGATGAGAATCATGTGATCCCAAAGTTTCTGTTTATAATCTGTTATATCCTTCATCTGCGGCGTGAGTTGTTCCATCACCATCACAATGGTTTTCGCCATCAGATTTCTCTGATCGCGATCTTCCATTTCGCACGCAGTCTCGATCATTTTCGTGACATTTCTACCGTATTCAGGCAGAATTAATTGTTGTCTTCTTGAATTGTATTCCATATATATATACTCAGTTTATTATTTTCAATTTTGCAAATTTCAGCAATATCTGTTTATTTCCAACTATGTTGAAATTGATCATCACTTTTGTGTTTGGGAAAGTCCCTTCCACAGTCATCACTTTTCCATTCCCGAATTTCTGATGCTGAACTTCCATCCCCACTCGCAGGTCTAATGGTTCCTCAGCAGTTTCAGCTACCTGAGGTGTTGCATTTCGGTTAGCCTTTTCAAGTGGCTTAAACCTTCCGGGAACTGTATCGTGATTCGCTGAAGTTACTCCGACTGTTCTCGACCAAACGGTTTCTGATTCATCACTTCTTGATGTTTTCTTAACGGGTTTCTCCAATAATTCTTCGGCAACTTCACCCAAAAAACGACTTGGTTCACAATATTGCAAAGTGCCCCAACGATAACGCGTAGTCGCATACGAAAGCGTAAGCTTAGTCTGGGCGCGGGTTATCGCTACATAAAAAAGACGTCGTTCTTCTTCCAGATCTTCGCGATTATGCAGCGACATTTGTGAAGGAAATAAATTTTCTTCCAACCCCACCACAAAAACCTCTGCAAATTCCAACCCTTTCGCAGCATGAATTGTCATTAACGAAACTTTATCATGATCATTCGGATCA
>JAHEYM010000456.1 GCA_023251595.1 Bacteroidota bacterium | reverse complement strand
TTAAATTTATTCACGGGTTGTATTGCTGCAAAATACGCGTTTGAAGGAGTTTGGGATCGTGTGGTAATTTTTACTTTTATAGGCGCCGTCTTCGATTTGTTCGATGGAATGGCCGCACGAATTTTAAAAGCTCATTCACCCATCGGAAAAGAATTGGATTCGCTTGCTGATGTGGTTAGTTTTGGTCTTGTTCCGGGAGTGATACTCTACACATTATTTAAACAGGATTTGCAAATCTTGTACGGAATGAATTTTTCGCAGGAACTGAAGGTTCTCACTTATCTTCCTTTTATTGTGACATTATTTTCTGCATTGAGGTTAGCAAAATTTAATATTGATACCCGGCAATCGGATTCGTTTATCGGCGTGCCGACACCGGCAAATACTCTGCTTATTATTTCGCTGCCGATGATCGCGATTCATGGGGATAAGAGGTTTGCCGATATCATCGGTAATCCTTGGGTGATAGCGGGTTTTGCGATTGTTACTTCCTATTTACTAGTTTCGGAAATTCATCTTCTCGGATTCAAATTTAAAACCTTTGGTTGGAAAGGAAATGAGATTAAATATATATTTATTGCCCTCATCCCCATTCTCGGAGTCTTCCTGCATTTTCTCGCGATACCCATATTGTTTGTTATTTATATACTTTTGTCTTTCGTCTCACCCTCGATCCCTAAACCAAGGCAGAGGGAGGAAAAGAAGTAATTTGGCTACGAAGGCACCAAGACGCTAAGAAATAATGGTTAAAACTTCAAAAAAATAAAAATGAAATTTACAGCAGAAATTAATGTGATGCCTTTAAAAGCATTGTTAGATCCGCAAGGAAAAGCGGTGAGTGGAAGCATGAAAAATCTAGGTTTACCGGAAATTACAGATGTAAGAATTGGCAAACATGTCACTCTTGTTGTTGATGCACCCACCTCTGAATCAGCGAACGAAAAAGTGAATGTTGCTTGTAAAAAACTATTGTCTAACCCGATTATTGAAGGGTATGAATTTACACTTCACCCCAAAGAAAATTAAATTTTCTTAGCAGGCTGAGAGTGTGCACTTCGCAATTCGAAATTCTGTCCTAAATAAACCCTTCGGACCTGTTCATCTTCGGCCAATTCCTGCGCTGTACCTGCTTTCAGGATGCTTCCTTCGAATAAAAGATAAGCGCGATCGGTAATAGAAAGTGTTTCGTGTACATTGTGATCGGTGATGAGAATGCCGATGTTTTTCAGTTTCAATTTTGCAACGATATTTTGAATGTCTTCGACCGCGATAGGATCTACGCCGGCAAAAGGTTCATCCAGCAGAATAAATGTCGGATCTACTGCTAATGCACGTGCAATCTCGGTTCTGCGACGTTCGCCACCTGATAAGAGATCACCGCGACTTTTCCGGATTTTTGTGAGACCAAATTCCTCTAGCAGACTTTCTAGTTTTTCTTTCTGTTCTTTTTTGGTGTGACCTGTCATCTCCAGAACTGCTTTGATATTATCTTCTACAGAGAGTTTCCTGAAAACGGAAGCTTCCTGAGCCAGATATCCGATTCCCCGTTTTGCCCTGCGGTACATGGGCTCCCGTGTGATGTCTTCATCATTCAAAAAAATCGAGCCTTCGTTCGGACGAATCAACCCAACCGTCATGTAAAATGTCGTTGTTTTACCCGCACCATTCGGACCTAGTAAACCGACGATTTCTCCTTGTTCTACGCGGATCGAGACATGGTCAACTACCACGCGGTTTTTATATTTCTTCACAAGGTTTTCAGCCCTCAGTATCATCTTCTATCCGGTTATTTGGAATTCGCTTTCTTCGCAGCTTTCTTCAACACGTTTGCAGATACAAAGATGCTTATTTCATAGAGAATATATAGGGGTACAGCAACAAGAAGCATTGTGGTGATATCTGAAGTTGGTGTGATAACAGCGGCCAGGATGAGACAAATAACCACCGAATGTTTGCGATATTTTCGCATGAACTGAGGCGTGATAAGACCGATTTTCGTCAGGAAGAACATGAGTATCGGGAGCTCGAAGATGATACCTGCAATTAGCGTGACAGTAGTTACAGTGCCGATGTACGAATCGAGATTGATAAAATTGTCGACCGATTCGCTGACTTTGTAAGTCGCGAGAAAGTTCACAGATAGTGGCGTGATAACGTAATACCCGAAAAGAATTCCGATCACGAATAACATTGAGGTGTAGAAAACGAATCCTTTGGCACTTTTTCGCTCTTTTTCATAAAGTGCAGGTTTAAAGAAACGCCAGAATTCCCATAGTACGTAAGGTAAAGCGATGATTAGACCCGCGATCAGAGCCACCATCATGTGCGTGGTGAATTGTCCTGAGAGATCGAAATTGATGATCTTGAAATCAACATTTTTGATACAAAGTGCATCTCCCATGTTCAGAACATCGGAGAGCCAACACATAAATTTGAAGGTTGGAAAATCAGGATGTTTCGGTCCGAAGAGGATCGTATCAAACAGGAATTCTTTATAGAAGAAAGCTACCGTCGCGGCTGTTACGATCGCTATAACCGAACGCATGATATGCCAGCGTAGTGCCTCGAGATGTCCGAGAAAGGACATTTCTTCGCCGTCTTTGTTCTTTTTATTGAAAATTCCTAGCATATTGGGTGTTGAGGGTTGCAAAGATAGGTATTAGTGGTTAGGTATTAGTGGTTAGGGGTTAGGTGTTAGTGGTTAGCGGTTAGTGGTCAGTGGTGAGTAGTCAGTTGTCAGTTGTCAGTCCCATTTGGTATTCAGTTGAAGAATTGTGAATTTTTGTAGGAATCCATAATTTTCTTAATATTGCAGGGATAAGTTTTTCTAAAATTGCGATGATTTTAGAAGTGGCAATTCGGTGGCATGCGATTATTTATTCATTGGAAAATTATTTTTCTTGGACTTGGTCTCACCGGTTTGTTGTGTTGGGCTTACTCCAATCATTTCCATAATTCTTTTTATTTTGATGATTCACATACAATTG
>JAHEYM010000088.1 GCA_023251595.1 Bacteroidota bacterium | reverse complement strand
TCTCCAAATCGACAGTGTCGACTTCCGGATGAACATGAACCTACCTGAAAAAAGTTGACACTTTTGAGCGTTATTGGAAACTCCAAACTAGCGTCGTTGCTGGAAACGCCTTCTCCCGCACCCGTCAAGGGTGAACCCTCTGGTGAAGACAAAAAATCAATAACCCTAGCGGGGCGGCATGTTGGTAGAAAAGGCATGTCCCCCCGTATTTTTCGGCGCCCGTCAAGGTTGCAGCATTTGTTGAAAAAGCTTGTAAAAGCCTTCGAATAAAAGCACTTCCTTCGAATTGATTTATTATATATTTTAATCAACGAGAAATTGAATTTGAAGAAAAATATTTGTTTTAGTGATTTCCAAAACATTTTCATTTTAAATCACTCCGTGATTTTCCTCACTACTCATCATCAGGGTATGTCGGTGGACGCGCGCTAAAAAGCATTTCATGTTCCCGGAAACTGAAGCGCGCGTCCACCGACATACCACACCTAGCCCCTTCACGACGCGGAATTGTCATCCTGACAAACGCGTTGAATTTATATATGTATGAGCAAAATGAAAATGCGTTTGGAGGGATCCATGAAGGCAACCGGACGGTAAACTTATAATAAGATTACTCCTGACTATAAATTGCGATAACTTCAGTAATCAAATCGCTTCCCAATTCTAGCCCCTGAACCCAATTTTCAACCCGCCAATAAACAGATTAAAATTTATTATATTTGCATGCAAGGTGGCAGAAGACCGTTCATCATCCTTCGGTAACCCAATGTAGCGTTATATGCGACACTTGGAGAGGTGCTAGCTTGACTTTGATTGCAAGAAAATAACACAATGCGAGCAAACATTTTGATGTTGATATTTTTGTTTTCGAAGACCTTTCTTTTCGGGCAGATTGTAATTCCTAATTCAAACTTTGAAGAAGGGGATAATTCATCAGATACTAATCTTCTCATTGGAATATGGGAGGTAATCCTGACTTGTGTTCCCTCGATTCTATAAATGTGTGGAAAGGCAAATATTCAATGCATATAGTTAAAAGGAACATTGATGGGTACGGATCATTTGCTCAGGAAATCCCTTTCAAAAGTATTGCGCTCAAAAAATATAAAATCATCGGAGCGGTGAGGACAAAAAATGTAAAGGAGAAATATGCAGGAGTATTTGTTAAAGTAACGGATAAGGATGGAAACGTTATTTGCCGTCAGGATATGGGAGCATTAAAAATAAATAATACGAAAGATTGGAATATCTATACTGCAGAATTTTATACAGATGAAACGGCTGTAAAAATAAAAGTCGCAGGATTGATGTATGGCTCAGGTGAAGCTTGGTTTGATAATTTCAGCATTGAAGAAATTCCTCTTTCATCAAAAATACTTTCACCGAACATTGACAAATACATAAACGAATATTTTAAAATAGTTCGTGATAATTCATTGGTTAAAGACACAAATTATACAAATAATCTAAAAATAAATGCTAAACTATTATGCACAGGTGATTCAACACTTGCATACTGCCATTCCGTTCTAAAAAACTACATCACACCAAAACTAAATGATGGACATTCTTTTTTCCAGACCGCTATGGACGTGAAAGAGTGGCAGTCAGGTGATAAAACAACAGAAGAAGGATTGGCAAATTTTGCAATTGGAAAAATTATTGATGATCACATTGCTTATATAAATGTCCCTACATTTGTTTCACTTGACTCCATTCTCATTAAGAAGTATGTGGATAGTTTGCAAACTATTATCACAAAGCTTGACAACCAAAACCCAAAAGGGTGGATAATTGATTTAAGTAATAATATGGGAGGTAATAGTTGGGCAATGATTTCGGGGTTAGGATCAATTTTAGGAAACGGAACTTTTGGCTATTCAATATCTTCTAATGGAAATAAAATGACAAGAATTTACAATGAAGGTTGGGCAGGTTGGGACACGACAATTATGTTCAAAAATACAAATCCATATCATTTAAAAAACACGAAACTTCCTATTGCAATAATTTACGGAAACGCAACAGCAAGTTCGGGAGAAGTTGTAGCAATTGCTTTTAGAGGAATGAAGAACACGAAAAGTTTTGGACAAGAAACGAATGGCTCAACGACCCGCATTGACAATTTTGAATTAAGTGATGGAGCATATTTGAACTTGGCATCAGGTGTTGACGCAGACAGAAACGGAGTATTATTTGGCGGAAGAATTATTCCTGACACAATTACAAAAGACAATGACACCGCATTAACAGAGGGAACAAAGTGGATAGGAGTAATAAATAAACAATGACAGAAAAAACACATACTTATAAATCGACAAGCCAGCTCCGTCAATAGAACATAACGAATTTTGCCTCTCATTTATCTGCCGAAGCATAGCGAAGGCTCGACACTCCCTCCATCTCCGAACTCCAACGGAGTTCAACATGAATAGGAAAAATGTCCCCGCAATCGACCCGAACTCCGGAGGAGTTCAACAAAAGCCTTCGAATAAAAGCACTTCCTTCAAATTAATATATAATATATTTTCTCAACACAAAATTTAATTTGAAGAAAAATATTTGTTTGAGTGGTTTCCAAAACATTTTTATGTTCAATCACTCCGTGATTTTTCGTTTTCGCATCTCATTCCTTTGCTATTCATGTTAAATCACTCCGTGATTTTTCGTTTCTGCGTCTCATTCCTTTGCTATTCACGTTCAATCACTCCGTGATTTTTCCGATTCCTCATCATCAGGGCGTGTCGTTGTCATCCTGAGAATAAAATGAGTTGACTTCATTAATAAAAACGCCTCCCAACTGTCTTATTTCAGTGTTCTGAATTTCTTTAAAAAATGTTTCAAGTCCTTTTTGAATTCCGATAATTCTTCAAATTGAATCTTCTTCATCTTCCTGATATACTCTTACTGAATAAGGCGGCCTTCTATAAAAAGCTAACTCATAATTTATTTCTTCATTCGAATCGGTAGCTTTCCAAGGTTTATCACCATGTGAATAATTACTAATCATTGCAGCACTCCAATCACTCATTTGTTCAATCACTCTGTCAATTACTTCTTTTTCGCTTGCTTTCAATTCAGTCAAGTCAGCTTTCGCAAGAGGGATGTAACGGGTTTGCATCTTGTCGTAATACTCTGTTTTAATTCGCTGTATAATTCCCTTTTCCATCATTTGATTAATGATAATGTCCAACTTTTGTGGAACAGGACCATAAGGCAACTTGCGATATTTTGCACCGGTTAAATGTTCTTCATACAATTCGTAGTAATTGAAATCAGAAAAATAAAGCAATTTGTACAGCACCATTTCTCCAACATTCGGTTTACCTGCACATCTTTCCAAAATGTATAGCAACACATTTTTGAACTTCTTGACTTGCAGAGTTGGAACAGAAATTCGTTCATCTGTTTTCTTTGACTTTGCTTCGGTTTTGCCTTCAACATCCTGGCTAACTGAAAAACTTTTAGACATAAAATCATCCAATGAAAAACCCAAGACCAGAGACAACCGTTGCAATTCAAAAACATTTAAACCTCTGTTCCCTAACTCTATTTGAGCCAAAGACGGTCTGGATATTTTGACACTTTTCGCCAAATCTTCCTGTGACAACCCCTTCATTTTACGAAGTTCAGTTATTCGCTGACCAATTTGTTTTTGAGAGAGTTCTATGTTCATATCAATTTGATTATTTCAGTCCAACGCGGCAAAGATACGCATTGTTTCAATTTAAAACAAAATATTGTTTAAATTTCTTACAAAGAGTTTTCAACAGATTGTTTACTTAGGAAATGAAAAAGCCCACGCGAAAAAATCGAGTAAGCGGCTCCTTCAATAAAACACGGTAGAGTGCGTTTCCCCTTCGACCCCCATGCCTGGTAACATTTGGTGTTTTAAAGAAAAAGATTTAGGTTTGTCCTATCATTGGAGGTTTTTTAAGATTGTTGGGCTTCATTAGAAGCAAATTTACAAGCAGTAGTTTGGGATACCCTTGCTCAAACCTATAAAGTTCTATTTGTCATTCCTTCCAATTCTCAACTAAAACAAATATCATGAAAAAAATTTACATTATTTTAATTACTGCATTTTACATTGCAATTCTCACAAATTTGTCTTTTGCTCAAACACCTAGCTGGCAATGGGCGAGAAGTGCCGGTGGGTCTGGCTCGGATTGGGCCGGGCGGATCGCAACAGATAACATCGGAAATATATATTGTACCGGAGATTATACAAGTCAAACCCTCACCTTCGGCTCAACAAATCTTGTAAACAATTCTACTAATGGTAATGCAGACATTTTTCTGGTCAAATACGATGGATCAGGTGCAGTAATTTGGGCGAAGAGCTTTGGAGCCAGTAACTGGGAATCCGGAAACTCCGTGGCGACGGATAGTAGTGGTAGCGTTTATCTATGCGGAATTTTCCGGAGTGCGACATTAAATTTAGGTTCTGTTACCTTAACAAACACGACAAGTGGTTATAGCGATGTTTTTGTAGCGAAGTTTGATTCATCGGGTGTTTTGCAATGGGCCAAAAGTGGAGGTGGTAGTAATTCTGAATCGACCTCAGGTATTGCAGTAGATGGAAATAGGAACGTCTATGTTTCCGGGATATACCTCAGTGGAACTTGCATTTTTGGGAATGATACGATCAATAATTCAGCACTGAGTTTCTATGATATTTTTCTGGTTAGTTATGATTCACTAGGTAATTTGAGATGGATTGATAGTGAAGGGGGAAATAAAAATGATATGGTCCAATGTATTTCAATAGATGCCCAAGCCAACATTTATATTGGCGGTACTACCTATAGTAACTCTTTTATGTTCGGTTCACACCTTTTCGGGGATGCGGTCAATGCCGATCTGTTTATTGCAAAGTATGATTCAGCCGGAAATGTAATTTGGGCACATACTGAATCCGGGAGTGGTTATGAGAGCATATATGGAATTGAGGCACAAATGAACCGGTGCATTTATTTGACAGGTACATTCACCGACTCTATTCATTTTGGAACCAGCGCTTTGACAACTGCAGGTGGTGCAGATTCCTTCATCGCTAAGTACGATACAAGTGGAAATCCAATCTGGAGTCAGAGGTTTGGAGGTACTGCAGACGATAATGCGTATAATGTTGCAACCGCTCTTTCTACGATTGGAAAATTGTATATCTCCGGAGAATTTTACAGTTCAACGATGCAAGTTGGAACCACAACACTATTAAACGGGAATTCAGCAGCCCGAGACTTTTTCATCGCAGAATTCGACACCTCGGGTAATCCATTATGGGGCAAAAGCAGTGGCGGATCACTACATGATTCAGGGGCTTCACTTGCATTAGATCTAAATGGGAATGTATACGTGTCAGGGAGTTTCCAAAGCCCGACAATCTTATTCGACACATTTACATTAACTTGTATTGCTTCCAATGATATATTTATTGCGAAACTCGGGACAACCCTCACAGAAATACAAACAGCGAACAATAATCTTGAAAGTACGATATTCCCAAATCCATCAAGCGGAAAATTCAGGATTAACGTTGGGCGTGTGTCTTCAATCATGGGCACTATTGAAATATATAATCTTGTTGGTGAAAAAGTATTTCAATCAAAAATAAATCAAATAAACAATTCAGAAATCGATTTATAAAAACTCCCGAATGGAATTTATTTCCTCCAAATAAAATCGGATACGGCTATTTCAACACAAAAAATAATTATTAGTAAATAAGATTACATACATTTACAAAATAAATTAATCTCTAAAATATGAAAAAACTGTACTTAGTGTTAGTCTTCTCAATTCTATTTCTTTTTGTTAACAAAAATTCTTATTCTCAATGGGCAGCGCAGAACTATGGTGTGAATAACCTGGCCTCAATAAGTTTTGTATCACAAACCGTCGGATTCGTGGTAGACTTTTGGCCAAAACTGTATATGACTACAAATGGAGGACTCAATTGGAATTATATCGCGGATGTGCCGATTAACACGAGGAAAATTTGGTTTACTTCTGCAAGTACTGGATATGCACTTGGTGACAACGCTTACGCAGGAATATTGAAAACTACTGATGGAGGATATACATGGACTGGCCAAATCTTACAAGGTTGGAACTTCCAATACGGCTCAGGTTATATCCGATTCTTCAACCAAACAGATGGTGTCATTGGTTATGTAAACGACACATTGACTGTAGGCTATTCTGTAATATATAAAACAACCGACGCTGGCGCTACCTGGCAAAACGTGAACTCCGTTGTCACGGGTCTGCGAAGTAGATTTTGTTTTTTAGATGTGAATACCGGGTTTGAATCCAATGATTCGACTATTTTTAAAACAACTGATGCTGGAGTAACCTGGAATCCTATCTATACAGTCCCTGCTGGTGGACACCGGATATTTCATATAAATTTTCCAAACTTAACACTTGGTTATATGACCGATGAATTAGGTTATGGCTTTGCAACGCATGACGGAGGTGTGACATGGAATATGAATTTGCTACCCGGTTCACCTTTCATTCAAGACAGTTGGTTTCCAACACCTGGAAGTGGTTTTCTTATCGGAGGTACAGGGGGCAATGTCGGTGTTATTATTTCAACTTCCGACAGTGGGAATACTTGGCAAAATTTAACGGCTCCGATTCACACACTTTACAGTGTTATGTTTCCAACTGCAAACGTCGGCTATACCTGCGGAGACGGTGGAGAAATTTGGAAGTATTCCCTACCTGTTGGTATTCATGAAAACCATAGGGAGAATGGCACCAATATCTTTCCAAATCCCGCTACAAACACAATTACCATTTCGACTAAAGAAGAACAAACCAACGAAATTATTGATGTGTTAGGTCAGAAAATAGTTTCCATAAAAACAAACCCATCTGAAAATATAACAATTGATATTTCATCTTACCCGAATATCTTTTTTATTAAAACTCCGAATGGCGTTAAAAAGATTATCCGTGTAAATTAAAGGTTGACTGAATTGTTTTATTGAACTCGTCTACGCCTTCGGTCAATTGTAATTTCACTATATTATTAAATATATAAAATATGAACAAAAGACTTCTAATCATTCCTGTATTCCTATTGATAAATTTATTTTATTCAAAAGCACAAACCCTCAGCTGGGAATGGGCTAAAAGTCCGAGGGCGTATGGGGCTGCTGCCGGAGAAGGATTGGATGTGGCGACAGATTCGCATGGAAATGTTTACTTCACAGGTTACTGGGCTGGAGATTCACTGGTAATAGGTCCGATTACACTTTACGAAATCGTGAATAGAATGCGGGTTTTTGTGGCAAAGTACGATTCTGCAGGAAATGTATTATGGGCGAGGAATGATGGTGCACCGGCACAGGCAGAGGTCAAAATGATCAGAACCGATTCACATGGAAATATCTATACAACAGGGATCTTCTCATTGGCAGATGCCATTTTCGGGAACGATACACTTATTCATGCGTGTCCAACCGACGGCTTTCTGATCAAATATGATTCTTCAGGAAACATACTTTGGGCAAGAGGAAGCAGAGGTATGATAAATGGAGGTGATGGAAACCGTGGGGTAACGATTGATCCCTGGGGAAACGTTTATATTACCGGCTATTTTGGTTCAGATGTTATTCACTTTGGGAATGATAGTTTAGTCAACGCCGGACAATATAATTTATTTATCACTAAATATGATGCTTCCGGTAATGAAATTTGGACCAAAAGGGCGGGTGGAACTTACTCGGATCACTCCAGGTGCATCACTTCAGATGCGGCTGGTAATCTTTATATAACCGGCTCTTATGGTTCTGCTTCCGTTATTTTCGGTCCGGATACGCTGACACATAGCCAGGGTTTTGATGAAGTTTTTACTGCGAAGTATGATTCGGCAGGAAACGCTCTTTGGGCAAGGGTGGGACATGGGCATCCTTCTATTGCCGACTATATTACTATTAGCCCTGCAGGGTTTATTTATGTTGTCGGTCATTTTGCCGGTAATCCCTTAATAATTGGCACCGACACATTGCTAAATTATGGAAATCATAATGTATTTCTGCTTAAATACAATACATCAGGTAATTTAATTTGGGCAAAAAGTTTCCATGGTGGAATTCCTTATAAACTTATTTCTGAATGGCCGGACAATATATATATGTCGGGAAAAATTGATACTGGGTTGGTCACCATCGATACAATTTCTTTTAATATGCCGATCAACTTACAACACGATCCGACTTTTATAGCCAAATTTAATTCGAACGGAAATGCGCTCTGGGTCGATACAATAGCAAGTGGTGGAGATGATGATGATGGAATAGCATTAGGTCCCGGCGGAAGCTTTTATATGGGAGGTGACTTTCAGGGTGTGAATCCATTTATTCTTGGAAATGATTCCTTATCTCTTTGTAATTGTACTGAAGCTTTTTTTATAGCGAAAGCCAATCTCCCGTCAGTCGTTGATGGAGTTTTCAGGCCGATACAAATAAATAATTCGCTCCCATTTCCCAACCCTTTTGTTGATAAATTAAATATCACAATCATGGAAAATGAATCTTCAGAAATAATTCTCTATGATATTTCATCAAGAAAAATATTGCAACAAAAATTCACCAATACCATTTCTCTAAATACATCACAACTCGCAAACGGTCTCTATATATACGAAATAAGAAATAATAACGGTGAAGTCAGGAAAGGTAAAGTTATTAAACAATAAGAGAGGGAATTTATTCCCTTCAAACAAAAACGGATACAGGTATTTCAACACGAAAAATAATTATCAATAAATAATTCTCATTTAATTAAAACAATGATATGAAAACAAAATTACTTGCGCTTTTCGTTCTGCTCAGCGGAATTATTAACGCCCAAACACCGAACTGGGTGTGGGCAAGGGCGGCAGGCGGAACCAGCGAGGAAATGGGGAATGGAGTTGCAGTGGATATTAACGGTAATGTCTATGTAACCGGAGCCTTTAAGAGTCCGACCGTAACCTTCGGAAGCATTGTCTTAACTAATACACCTTCAATCTGGCATGATGTGTTCGTGGTAAAATATGATCATAATGGTACCGTAATATGGGCAAAGTCGGGTGGCGGTAATTCTGACGACGTGGGAAATAGTGTGGCAGTTGACGCCATAGGAAATGTGTATGTGACCGGTTTTATAGGAGGGACATCTACATTTGGGTCATACACTTTGACAAGTGCAGGTAATGCCGATTTTTTTCTTGTGAAATACGATCCAAATGGCACCGTGCTTTGGGCCAAATCGGCTGGTGGCATTGATCACGATAAAGGTTATGGTGTTGCGCTTGATGGTTTCGGAAATATATATGTAACAGGTACCTATACTGCAACCAATATTACATTCGGGACAACAGTTTTAAATCAGATTGGCAGTATTGATATTTTTGTAGTTAAATACGATCCAAACGGAAATGTGATTTGGGCGAAGTCCGGTGGTGGAAATTCAGTTGACGAATCCACGAGTATCGCAGTCGACAGCATCGGAAACGCATTTATTACAGGAGGTTATGATAGCAATACAATTACATTTGGAACAGCCTCTCTGAATAATTACGG
This sequence comes from Bacteroidota bacterium, assembly GCA_023251595.1. Classification (GTDB taxonomy): domain Bacteria; phylum Bacteroidota; class Bacteroidia; order AKYH767-A; family JABDAW01; genus JAHEYM01. The sequence goes on along the minus strand of JAHEYM010000088.1, from coordinate 1,604 downwards.
AAATTTGAATCCTGATTGTTTTCTTGTGAAGTACAATCCTACAGGAAATGTACTTTGGGCAAGATCTTTCGGAGGAATTAATAACGAAGCTGGTGAAGCTATCGCCATCGACCATACTGGAAATGTATTTATTAATGGATACTATGATGGTGATTCAGTCAGTATTGGTAACATTGTGCTATACGGTGATCCGAATAGTGTCAATGGTGTTTTTACTGTAAAGTATGACTCACTTGGAAATATTCTTTGGGCAAGAGCAGCACTCGGAGCCGCAAATGAAGATCCACATGGAATCGCGGTTGATGGAATCGGAAATTCATTTATAACCGGTGATTTTACTAATTCATTCATTGTTTTCGGAAATGATACTGTTCATGCTGTAGGAGTAGCGGATATTTATTTAGCCAAATATGATCCGAATGGAAATACTGTTTGGGCAAAATCACAAGGTGGAAGCGAAGGGGACTACACTTATAGTATAGCCTCAAGCTACAATGGTGATATATATATAACCGGGAAAAATGATAGTCCCAACTTGGTTTTTGGTTCCGATACATTAGTCCATTCAACCGGATTGAATGCTGATTTTTTTGTCGCTAAGTTGTCTACCCCCCTGACAGGCATTCATCCTATCGACAACGAACCAAATATTTCAATATATCCTAATCCCGCCCAAAACAATTTCCGGATATCACTACCCCAAACATCTTTCGATGTCACTATCACCGATGTCTTTGGAAGAGAAGTCTATTCCGGAAAGCAATTATCTGAAAAAACCGAAATCGATGTGAGCAATTTACTAAATGGTATATATATAGTTCGAGCTGTGTCCGGAAACAATAATTATTATTCCGGGAAGATTATGATCATGAAATAAATCTTCCGGAAAACCATAACCCTCCACCTTTCTCCCGCGTCCGTGAACCTTGCAACATTCATGAAGACAAAAAATCAAAAACCCCAGCGGGGTGGCATGTTGGTAGAAAAGGCATGTCTCCCCGTATTTTTCGCGGGTCCGTCAAGGTCGCACCATTTGTTGAAAAAGCACATGAGGGCAAAATAAGTGAAAGAGAATAATTAACTATATACATATTCTTTCAGGCCTTTCGCAAACAAAGAATAATTCCATTTTATAATCCCCATTAATATGCACAAAAGTCTGCCGTCCGGCACTCATTAAAGATCCCTCCAAACGCATTTTCATTTTGCCAACACATAATATATTTCACCGCGTTTGTCAGGATGACAAGTCCATCATCATCAGGCTGTGTCGTGGGACTTACAGCAACGCTTCTACAAGAATATCCTCGTCAATATCTTCCCAATGAATTCCTTCACCGGAACCAATAAATCTCCAATTTTTTCTTTGTGGCTCTGTAGCATCTCGTAAGCGCGGAAACCAATCGATTGGTAACCCTATTTCCCTTCCATCATCGAGTCTAACGAACATTTTAAGATCGTGAAACCAGAGATCTACAGCAATGTTAGACTTGTTAATTGTTAAAGTACTCATTCCATTTGGCTTTTAGAAGATCATTGTTTTCGATTATTATTTTTCGAATCTCATTTATTTCATTGGATTTAAATCTCTTTGAGTGAATGAG